>NZ_JBSGDV010000001.1:1017061-1225425 GCF_053602555.1 Nonomuraea sp. NPDC004354
GGCCGGGGGCCGGGGCGGGGGCCCCCGGCCCCCGCCGCCGGCCCGGGGGGGGGGGGGGGGCGGCCCCCCCCCCCCCCCCCCCGCCCCCCCCCCCCCCCGCCCCCCCGCGGCCGGCGGGGCGGCTACGCGCTACAGGTGAAGATCGCCGTGCCCGGGAGGTGGCGGCCCCTGAGGGGGCTCCACCCGCCCCAGACGCGGTCGTGGCCCTCCGGCCACTCCGGCTCCATGAGCGAGGCCACGTTGAGCCCGCCGGCCACGATCAGGCCGATCCAGTCGCCCATCGTCCGATGGTGCTCGACGTAGGCGAGCCTGCCCTCGTCGTCGGTCTCGGCGTACGGCGTGCGGTCGAAGTAAGAGCGGTCGGAGGTGAGGCCGCGCTCGCTCGGGTCGTCGGGGAAGGCCCACCTGATCGGATGGCTCACCGAGAACACGAACCTGCCGCCCGGCCTGAGCACCCGCTTGACCTCGGCGAAGACGCGCGCAGGCGCCGCCACGAACGGCAGCGCCCCGAACGCCGAACACACCAGGTCGAAGACGGCCGCCCCGAACGGCAGGCTCTCGGCGTCGGCCTGCAGCACGGGCACCCGCGACCCCGTCTCCAGGTCGATCCGCTGCGAGTGGCGAAGCTGCCGGTGGGAGATGTCGAAGGCCACGACGCGCGCGCCCCGCGTGCTCAGCCAGCGCGAGCACTGGGCGGCGCCGCAGCCGATCTCCAGCACGTCCTTGCCCGCGACGTCACCGAGCAGGTGCGCCTCGGCCTCGTCGACCCCTTCGGGGCACCACACGAAGCCGGCGTCCCGCAGGAACTCGCCGTGCTCCACCTGGTAGTCGTCCGCGTTGCCGTCCCACCAGGAACGGTTGGCCCGCGACGAAGCCGACAGCACTAGCGCATCTTCGGGCCGCGCGGCATCCGCGCGCCCTTGGGCATCGGGCCCTTGGGCATCGGCAGGTTCTTCGGCAGCGAGCGCAGCCGGTCCTTCACCTGGTTGACCGCGGGCTTCTTGAGGTTGCGCGGCAGCTTCATCAGGTGGCGCTGGAGCTTGCCGAGCGGGATCTGCCCCTCGCCGTCACCGCACTGGATGTCGTAGACGGGCACGTCCATGGCGACGCGCTGCAGGCGCTTCTTCTCGCCGACGAGCATCTTCTGCACGCGGTTGCCCGGCCCCTCGGAGACCAGGACGATGCCCGGGTGGCCCACGACCAGGTGCACGAGGTCCTGGTCACGGTTGGCGGCGATCGCCGGGGTCACCTCCCAGTTGCCCCGCATGCCCTGCAGCACCGCGGCCGCCGCGCCGGTCTGGCCGTCGAGCAGGCTGTACTGGGCGCGCTGCGCGAGCTGGCCGAAGACGACCAGGCCCACGGTGAACGCGAGCATGACGCCGATGAAGATGGAATACCAGAAGAAGCCAGTGACCAGGCCGATCACGATGACCACGGCCAGCGTGGCGACCGCCGAGAGGAAGACGATCGGCATCCCCTTGGGATTGGCCTGCTGGATGATCTTCGCGATCATGCGGAGCTGCTTGATGCGCCCCGGCTTTTCTGGGTCTACGGGCTTCGCCATGTTGTGAAGGATACAAACACCCCCCGCCGGAGATGAAAACGTGACCCTCCACGTTTTTCTCCGGGGCCGGCCGTACCTCGCGGAAAAGCCGGCGCGGCCCCTCGAACAGCGGGGTTTTCCTGCCCTTCAGGCGCGGATCGAACGGTCACCAAAACCCGCCGGGCGACGCCGAACCCGGCGGAAATGACCGGCAGCCCGCCCGCCCCACCGGCGCGCCGATCCTGGCGCGCGTCCTGGTGGCCGCCCGGTCGGCGGCCCAGTCGGCGGCTCGGGTCTTGACGGCGCTCAGACCTTGACGGTGACCGCCACCCGCGGGTCGGCAAGGCTGCGGCCCGCCGCGATCGTGTACTCGCCTGGCACGGTGCGCCAGCCGTCCTCCGCCCACACCTGGAAGGCCCGCTCGGGCAGGAACACGGTGGTCAGCACCGTCTCGCCCGGCGCCGCCTCCACCACGTCGAAACCGGCCAGCCACCGCGCGGGCCGCTCGTCGGGCGTCACCGGCGACACGTACAGCTGCACGACCTCCCGCCCTGGGCGCGTGCCGGCGTTGGTGACCGCGACCGTCACGGTCGACCCCTCGGCCGCGATGGTGTCGTACGACCAGTCGGTGTAGCCGAGGCCGTGCCCGAACCAGAACGCCGGGGTACGGCCCAGCCGCTCCCAGGCCCGGTAGCCGATGAAGACGCCCTCCTCGTAGGCGACGGCCCCGTCGACGGGCGTGACGTCGACGACGGGGCTGTCGGCCAGCCGTACCGGCCAGGTGGTCGGCAGGCGGCCCCCAGGCTCGGCGTCGCCGTACAGGACGTCGGCGAGCGCCGATCCCGCCTCCTGGCCGGGGAACCAGGTGAGCAGCACCGCCGCCACGTCGGCGGCCCACGGCATCTCCACCGGCGAGCCCGCGTTCACCACGACGACCGTGCGCGGGTTGGCGGCGGCGACGGCGGCGATCAGCTCGTCCTGGCGGCCGGGCAGGCGCAGGTCCTTGCGGTCGAAGCCCTCGCTCTCGACCTCCAGCGTCGTGGAGGCCACGACCACGGCCACCTCGCACGCGCGCGCCGCGGCCACGGCCTCGGCGATGAGCGCGTCCTGGCCGGGGGAGGGGTTGGCGTGGCCGAGGGTGAAGGCGACGAAGGCCATGCCGCTGAAGGCGCCGGCCGGATGCGTCACCTCCACCTCGTACGGCCTGCCCGCGGTGAGCTCGACGACGACGCGCTTCTCGGGCGGCGCCAGGAACGCCGCGGCGGGGTCGTCGCCCTCCAGCTCGATCGTCTCGTCGAGCACCGTCGCGCTGTCCACCCGCAGCGTGAAGGGGCCCACCCCGGCCACCGACAGCTCGTGCCCCCCGGTGAGCTCGGGCGTGTAGGCGGCGCGCAGCCGCACCGCGCGCAGCCGCTCGCCGTCCACGTCGGACGGCAGCTGGCCGACCCACCGGGCCTCCGTGGCGGCCAGCGGATGCTCGGCCAGCACCTGGCCGCCGTCGTCCAGGAACTGCGCCGCCGTCGGTACGGCCAGCGGCGCCAGCCGTACGCGGGGGTCGGTGCCGAGCGCGTACCTGACCTCGCCGCGGGCGCGCAGCCCCTCCAGGGGGGAGACGGTGCGGTCGGGGAAGACCTGGGCGCTGCCGCCACCCATGATCCGCGCCTCGTCGGCGGCCGAGCCGATGAGCGCGAGGGTCGGCGTCCCGGCGAAGGGAAGCAGCCCGCCCTCGTTCTTCAGCAGCGTGAAGGAGCGTGCCGCCACCTCGCGGGCCAGCGCCACCCCGTCGATCGACCCGGCCCGCGCGCCCCGCAGGGCCTGCTCTGCCCGCGGGGCCTGCTCTGCCTGGACGGTCTGGTCGGCCGGGGCGGCCGCGTTCGCCTCGCGCGGGCGCAGCGCCCCCACGCGGGCGGCCAGGCGCAGGATGCGGCGTACCTTGTCGTCGATGACGGACTCGGGTACCCGGCCCTCGCGGACGGCCTCCTCCAGCTTGTCGCCCCACGGCCCGAACGGGCCTGGCATGGCCACGTCCGTGCCGCCGACCGCCGCCGCCTCGGTGGACCGCACCGCCGTCCAGTCGGACACGACGTAGCCGTCGAAGCCCCACTCGTCCTTGAGCACACCGTTGACCAGCGCCGAGTGCTCGGTCATCGTGGTGCCGTTGACCGCGTTGTAGGCGGTCATCATGCCCCACGCCCCGGCCTTCGCCACCCGCTCGAAGGGGGCCAGGTATGCCTCCCGCAGCACCCGGTCGGTGACCTTGACGTCGACGGTGAACCGGTCGGTCTCGAAGTCGTTGGCCACGAAGTGCTTGGGCGTGGTCGCGACGCCACCCTCCTGCACGCCCTCCACGTAGGCGGCGCCCAGCTCCCCTGTCAGGTAGGGGTCCTCGGAGAAGCACTCGAAGTGGCGTCCGCCGAGCGGGGAGCGGTGCAGGTTGATGGTCGGCGCCAGCAGCACGTGCACGCCCTTGCGCCTGGCCTCCTGGGCGAGCAGCCGGCCGACCTGGCGGACCAGGCCGACGTCCCAGGTGGCGGCCAGCGCGGTGGGGCTCGGCAGCGCGATGGAGGGGTCGGCGGAGCTCCACTGCTCGCCGCGCACGCCGATGGGCCCGTCGCTCATGACGAGCCGGTCGAGGCCGATCTCGGGGACGGCGGGCAGCGACCACATGTCCGCGCCGGTGAGCAGGCGGATCTTGGTGGCCAGGTCCAGCTGGGTGATCAGTTCGTCGAAGTCCACGCAGCCAGTGTTAACCAGAAAACTTACCGCTTACTAGGTTTGTTACTATTGCGTTACCTGTAGCGGGGTGTCCGGGCAAAAGAAAAAGGCCGCACGGCGTGCGGCCTTTTCTCGGTGCGGTGGTCAGGCGTTCTGGCGGGCCGCCATGGCCTGCTGGTAGAGCCGGCCCGCGCGGTACGACGAGCGCACCAGCGGACCCGACATGACGCCGGCGAAGCCGATCGCCTCGGCCTCGGCCTGCAGCTCGACGAACTCCTCCGGCTTCACCCACCGGTCGACGGGATGGTGGCGCGGCGTCGGGCGGAGGTACTGGGTGATCGTCAGCAGGTCGCAGCCCGCCTCGTGCAGGTCGCGCATCGCCTGGATCACCTCCTCCCGCTCCTCGCCCATGCCCAGGATCAGGTTGGACTTGGTGACGAGCCCCGCCTCGCGCGCCTTGGTGATCACCAGCAGCGAGCGCTCGTAGCGGAAGGCGGGACGGATGCGCTTGAAGATCCGCGGCACCGTCTCGATGTTGTGCGCGAACACCTCGGGCTTGCTGGAGAAGACCTCCTCCAGCTGTTCCTGGTTGGCGTTGAAGTCGGGAACCAGCAGCTCGACGCCGCAGCCCGGCAGCAGCGAGTGGATCTGCCTGGCCGTCTCGGCGTAGAGCCAGGCGCCGCCGTCGGGCAGGTCGTCACGGGCGACACCGGTCACCGTGGCGTACTTCAGGCCCATCTGCTGGACCGACTCGGCCACCCGGCGCGGCTCGTCCTTGTCGTACTCCTTGGGCTTGCCCGTGTCGATCTGGCAGAAGTCACAGCGCCTGGTGCACTGGTCGCCGCCGATGAGGAAGGTCGCCTCGCGGTCCTCCCAGCACTCGTAGATGTTGGGACAGCCCGCCTCTTCACAGACCGTGTGCAGGCCCTCCCGGCGCACCAGCGATTTCAGCTCGGTGTACTCGGGACCGGTCTTGAGCTTGGTCTTGATCCACGGGGGCTTGCGCTCAATAGGGGTTTCGGCGTTGCGCACCTCCAGGCGGAGGAGCTTACGGCCATCAGGAGCAACGGTCACCGTTAAAGCTTACGTCGCTCAACTTATGAGACCGAACCCGCGGGCCGCCCTGGCATAGTGGCCGGCGAGTTCGGTGTCGATGACCGCCGACTCGGCCGCGCCGAGCAGCCGCGAACCCGGCGCGGAGGTGAGCACGCCGTCGTCGGACAGCCGGGCCCGCGTCAGCGCCGCCTGCCTGATCTGCTCCACGCTCTCGCCGCGCAGCACCGCCGCCTGCATCGGCGCCAGATAGCTGCGGCCCGCGATCAGCTCCTGCAGCTCGGTCAGGTCCTTCTCGGTCACCGCGCGCAGCGTGATCGCCCGCCGCCGCTCGGCCGCGCGCGGGTCGCCCGAACGGATCAGCCACCGCAGCAGGTGCTCGGCCGCCAGCACGGGCCAGCCGAAGATCCTGCCGACGGTACGGCCGAGCATGCCCGCCACGTTGTAGGAACTGCTCGGGGCCCAGGCGCCGAGCGTGAACGCCATGGCCACGTCCGCCTCGGTGCGGGCGCTCAGCGGTTCGGAACCCAGCAGGGTGTGGCGCCACTCGCCGAGCGTCGACAGCGCGCCCTCCACGATCGGCCCGTCGAGCGTCTCGGCCGCGGCGTACGCGCCGGCGACCACCGTCACGCGCTGCCGCGGCGACAGCGCCAGCCACAACGGCAGGCCGATGACCAGCGTGGGGGTCCTGCGCAGCCCGATCCGGGGGCAGCTCGCGACGGTGGCCAGGTCCAGCACCGCCACCTGGGCGGGTCTGGCCACCCCCACCTCGTCGGCCACGCGCTCGGCCAGGCCGTACAGCGCGGGGGCGGCGTCCCGGTCGAGCACCTCCGCGTCGGCGGGCAGGCGGGCGAGGCGCGGGCGCAGCAGCACCCCGATCCCCACCAGCACGGCGCCCATCAACCAGGACACGATCCGGGTCGGCCCGTTGAGGATGATCGACACGCCGAGCACCACGAACCCCAGCGTCAGGGCATGGACAGCGAGGGATAGGACAAGAGCGGCAATCCTTCGCATGTCGCCGATACTAGAAGCGGCGCACCCCGATGTCAGCGCAGCTTTGCCAGTGCTTGGAGAAGGTCCTCCTCGTGCATGTCGTGCGGCTCGGCTTCCAACGCCTCCGCCAGACGTTTCTCCGCGTACGGCATGACCTCGTCGACCACGATCCGCCGGCCCGACTCCTGCGACAGCGAGGTGACACCCGCGTCGGTGATGCCGCACGGCACGATCCTGCTGAACCAGCTCGGGTCGTTGGCGCAGTTGAGCGCGAAGCCGTGCATGGTGACGCCGCCCACGATCCTGATGCCCACCGCGCCGAGCGCCCGCTCGGGGCCGCCCTCGTCGCGGACCCAGACGCCGCTGCGCCCCGCGACCCGGTGGACGGCCACCCCGAAGTCGGCGCAGATCTGGATCATGGCCTCTTCGAGCGCGTGGACGTAGGCGCCGACGTCGCCCACCCGCATGATCGGATAGCCGACGAGCTGACCAGGGCCGTGCCAGGTGATGCGGCCGCCCCGGTCGACGTCGACGACGGGCGTGCCGTCGGCGGGCCGCTCGTGCGCCGCCGTACGCCTGCCCGCCGTGTAGACCGGCGCGTGCTCCAGCAGCAGCGCGGTGTCGCCGAGCGTGCCGGTCACCCTGTGGGCGTGGACGCGTCTCTGGAGTGTCCAGGCCTGCTCGTACGGCACGTCCACACCAAGACGGACAATCGTCAGCTTCGCCACAGATAAAGGTTACTCACAAGAAACGACCACGGGACCGCAATGAGGTTCCTCTGGCCTGCTCGCCAGGTCATCACGACCCCGTGGGCGCGACCGTCGTCAGGCGGTGAGCAGCCTCGGCTCGATCCTGAACTCCTTCACGCCGCCCGCGCCGTCGTGCTCCACCCGGTAGGCGTAGCCCGCGGGATCGACGGTGACCGCCTGGATGAACTCGGTGCCGACGTAGTGCAGGCCGACGCCCTCGTCGGCGGCGTAGCCGTCGGGCAGCTCGCCGCTGGCCACCGACTCGTGCAGCAGCTGCCTGCGCTGCGGGTCGGAGTTGTAGTGGACGCCACAGGAGTAGGGCAGCAGGCCCAGGCCGTCGGCCCACACCTGAAGCTTCGGGCCGAAGGAGTCGGTGTTGCCGCCGACGTGCCAGCACAGCGCGCCCGCGCTCTGCCCCGCCAGCACCACACCGGACCGCCATGCCTGCTCGAAGGCCTCGTCAAGGCCGTGCAGGCGCCACAACGCCGCCAGGTTGGCCACACTGCCACCACTGACGTAGATCATGTCCTGCTCGAGGATCCACGCCCGCGGATCCTCGACGTTGGGCATCGGGAAGACCGTCAGGTGGCTCACCTCGACATCCCAACCGGCGAAGGCGCCGTACATCTTCAGCAGCCAGTCGGAGTCGTCGCCCGTCGCGGTGGCGAGCAGGCCGAGCTTGGGCCGGTCCTGGCCGGTGAGGTCGAGCGCGTAGCGCAGCAACGGGCTGGCCTGCAGGAAGCCGTAGCGCTCCGTCGGCTTGAAGGACCCGCCGCCGATGGCGAGGATATGGGACTGTCCTGACCTGGTCATGTGCTACCCCCACGGTGAGTCGGACGAACGGCTCACTAGAGTACGGCCGCCAGCGCCTCGTCGAGGGTCGGATGAAGGAACCTGAAGCCGCTGTCAAGCAGTTTCGACGGAACGGCGCGCTGTCCGATCAGCAGTCCTTCGTCCGCGAAACCGCCGAGCCCCGCCCGAAGCGCGAACCCGGGAACCGCGATCGGCATCGTCGCCCGCTTCAGCGCCCTGCCCAGCGCCAGCGTGAACTCCTTGTTGGTCACCGGCTCCGGCGCGGCCACGTTCACCGGCCCCTCCAGGGCCCGGTTGTTCAGGATGTGAAGGGCCGCGCGGACCCAGTCGTCGAGCGTGATCCACGACCACCACTGCCTGCCCGAGCCCAGCGGCGCGCCGAGCCCCATCCTGAAGATCGGCAGTATCTGCTTGAGCGCCCCGCCCTGCGCCGACAGCGTGATCGCGGTTCGCAGGGTCGCGGTCCTGACGCCCGCCTGCGTCGCCTGGCCGGCCTCGGCCTCCCAGCGCTCGCACAGCTCGGCCAGGAAGCCCTCGCCGCGCGGGCCGCTCTCGTCGGTCACCCGGTCGCCCGTGTCGCCGTAGAAGCCCGCTCCAGAGGCGGACATCAGCACCTCCGGCGGGCTCTCCAGTTCCTTCAGCGCGGTGACCAGCGTCCTGGTGCCCGTCACGCGGCTGTCGAGGATCTCGCGCCGGTAGTCGTCGCTCCACCGCCGCTCACCGAGGCCCGCGCCCGCCAGGTGGACCACCGCCCGGGCGCCCTCCAGCACGGCCCGGTCGACGACGCCCTTGTCGGGCTGCCAGAACGACTCGTCGGTACGGCGCGGCGTCCGCCGTACCAGCCGGACGACGTTCTCGCCCTCCGCGGTGAGCGCGCCGACCAGCGCCCTGCCGAGCAGACCTGACGCGCCCGTCACGATGATCGCCATTCCTCCACCCTACGCGCAGGCGTCCGCACACCCGCGGACCCGGCCCCGCCGGCCCGCGCCGCGGCCGGGGAACGGCCCGTGCCGGTGAGGACGCCCCTTCGCGGGAACAGCCGCGGGAACAGTGGAGGGAACAGCCGGGGGAACAGTGGGGGGAAGTCGCGGAAAACGGGCGGGGCGCCCGCGGAGAGACTCCGCGGGCGCCCCGCGTCCGAACCGGGTGTACCGGGTGTTACGCCAGACCCAGCTGCGCCTCGAAGCGGCCCTCCTCGAGGCGGCGCTTGATCGTGGTCAGGAAGCGCGCCGCGTCGGCACCGTCGACCAGGCGGTGGTCGTAGGTGAGCGCGAGGTAGACCATCGACCTGACGGCGATGACCTCGCCCTCCGGCGTGTCGACCACGACGGGACGCTTGACGACCGCGCCGGTGCCGAGCATGCCGACCTGCGGCTGGTTCAGGATCGGCGTGTCGAACAGCGCGCCACGGCTGCCGGTGTTGGTCAGCGTGAACGTGCCGCCGGTCAGCTCGTCGGGCGTCACCTTGTTGTCGCGGGTGCGCTCGGCCAGGTCGGTGATCTTCCTGGCCAGGCCGGCCAGGTTGAGGTCGCCGGCGTTCTTCACCACCGCGGCCAGCAGGCCGCGCTCGGTGTCGACCGCGAGGCCGAGGTTCTCCACGTCGAAGTAGGTGACCTCGTTGGTCTCGTTGTTGATCGTGGCGTTGAGCTTCGGGTGCTGCTTGAGCGCCTCGACCGTGGCCATCGCGAAGAACGGCGTGAAGGTCAGCTTGACGCCCTCGCGGCGCAGGAACTCGTCCTTCGCCTTCGCGCGGAGCTTGGCGATCTTGGTGACGTCGACCTCGACGACCGAGGTGAGCTGGGCCGCGGTCTGCAGTGACTCGACCATGCGCTTGGCGATGGTCTGCCGCAGGCGCGACATCTTCTCGGTACGGCCCCGCAGCGTGGTGTCGACCTGGACCGGCTCGGGCGTGGCCGCCACCGGAGCCTGCGCCGCAGGCGCGACGGGGGCAGCAGCGGCGGGCGCCGCCTGGGCCGGAGCGGGAGCCTGGGCGGCCGGAGCGGCCTGCTCACGCTGCGCCTTGGCGGCCTCGAGCACGTCCTGCTTGCGGATGCGGCCGCCGACGCCGGTGCCGGTCAGCGCGTCGAGGTCGACGCCGTGCTCGTTGGCGAGCTTGCGCACCAGCGGCGTGACGTAGGGGCTCTCGCCCGAGGACGGCAGCGGTGCCGGCACGGTGGCGGGCGTCGTCGTCGCCGGCGCGGGAGCCTGCGCCTGCACCGGGGCCGGGGCGGGCGCGGGAGCCGGGGCCGGAGCGGGGGCCGGGGCCGGCTGCGGGATCGAGGAGACGGGCGCGGGAGCCGGCTCGGGCTCGGGCTCCGGAGCCGGAGCGGGCGCCGGGGCGGCCGCCGCCTCGGGAGCGGGAGCGGCGGCGCCGGCGCTGCCACCCTCGTCAATGATCGCAAGCTCGGCGCCGACCTCGACGGTCTCGTCCTCGGCGACGACAATCTTGGTCAGCACACCCGCCGCGGGCGACGGGATCTCGGTGTCGACCTTGTCGGTCGACACTTCGAGGAGCGGCTCGTCGGCCTCGACGCGCTCGCCCTCCTTCTTCAGCCAACGGGTTACCGTGCCCTCGGTCACGCTCTCGCCGAGCTGGGGCATCTGTACGGAGACCGGCATGGGTATGTCTTCCTCGAGTTCTTAGTTGTGGACGTGCAGGGGCTTGCCGGCCAGCGCCAGCATGGCCTCGCCCATGGCTTCGGACTGGGTCGGGTGCGCGTGGATCAGCTGGGCGACCTCGGTGGGGAGCGCCTCCCAGTTGTAGATCAGCTGGCCCTCGGTGACGAGCTCGCCGATGCGGCGGCCGACCATGTGGACGCCCACGACGGGGCCGTCCTTCCTGGCCAGCACCTTGACGGCCCCCGCGGTGCCGAGAATCTGGCTCTTGGGGTTGCCCGCCAGGTCGTAGACCTGCTCGACGATCTCGATGCCCCGCTCGGCCGCCTGCTTGGAGGTGATGCCCACGGAGGCGACCTCGGGGTCGGAGTAGGTGATGCGCGGCACGCCGTCGTAGTCGATCGGCGGCGGGTTGAGGCCCGCGATGTGCTCGGCCACCAGGATGCCCTCGGCGAACCCGGCGTGCGCCAGCTGCGGGGTGGCGATCAGGTCGCCGATCGCGTAGACGCCCGGCACGCTGGTGCGGCAGTGCTCGTCGACGACCACGGTGCCGCGCTCGATCGCGACGCCCTGCTCCTCGAAGCCCATGCCCTCGCTCACCGCGCCGCGGCCCACGGCCACCAGCAGCAGCTCCGCGTCGAGGGTCTTGCCGTTGGCCAGCGTGACGATCACGCCGGTGTCGGTGGTCTTGACGCTGTCGAAGAAGACGCCCAGCTGGTAGGAGATGCCCCTGCGGCGGAAGGCGCGCTCCAGCAGCTTGGAGCTCGACTCCTCCTCGGCCGGGAGCAGGTGGGGCAGGGCCTCGACGATGGTGACCTCGGCGCCGAAGGAGCGGTAGACGCTGGCCAGCTCGACGCCGATGACGCCGCCGCCCAGCACGATGACCGAGGTGGGCACGCGCTCCATCCGCAGCGTGTGCTCACTGGTGATGATCCGCTCGCCGTCGATCTCGAGGCCGGGCAGCGTCTTCGGGGTGCTGCCGGTGGCCAGCACGATGCTGCCGCCCTCGTAGACCTCGCCGCCGACCTGGACGCGGTTGGAGCCGGCGAGCCTGCCCTCGCCCTCGACGATCGTGACACCCGCTGACCTCAGCAGGCCCTGCACGCCCTTCCACGCCCGATTGACGATCTTGTCCTTGAAGGCGTGGACGCCGGGGACGTCGATGCCGTCGAAGCGCGCCTTGACGCCGTAGGCCTCGCTCTCGCGGGTCTCGTCGGCGATCTCGGCCGAGTGCAGCAGGGCCTTGGTGGGGATGCAGCCGCGGTGGAGGCAGGTGCCGCCGATCTTGTCCTTCTCGATCAGCGCGACGGTCTTGCCCAGCTCTGCCGCCCGCAGAGCGCAGGCGTAGCCGCCGCTACCGCCACCTAGGACGACGATGTCGTAGGCCACAGGAAAGCTCCTTGTCGGATGGTGATGCCGTCATCTTTTCACTTGTTCAAGCCCGTCGCGGCCCTCTCGGCCAGTCCGATGAGCGTGCGGGTGATGGCGCCCGTGCCGCCCTTGGGGGTGTAGCCGTGCGGCTCTCCCTTGTTGAAGGCGGGCCCGGCCATGTCGATGTGGGCCCAGCGCCGGTCGTCGGGCACGAACTCCTTGAGGAACAGGCCCGCGGCCAGCATGCTGCCCCAGCGCTCGGGCTGCAGGTTGGCGATGTCGGCGATCGGCGAGTCGAGGCCCTTGCGGAGCTCCTCCGGCAGCGGCATGCCCCATGCTCCCTCGCCCGCCTCGCCGGCGACCGAGACGACCAGCTCGCGGACGGCGTCGTCGTTGGACATGACGCCGGCCGTCCGCCAGCCGAGCGCGACGATCTGCGCGCCGGTGAGGGTGGCGACGTCGACGATCAGGTCGGGGTCGTCCTCCAGGGCGCGGGCGATGCCGTCCATGAGGACCAGGCGGCCCTCGGCGTCGGTGTCGAGCACCTCGACGGTCTTGCCGCTGTAGCTGGTCAGCACGTCGGAGGGGCGGGTGGCGGTGCCGCTCGGCAGGTTCTCGGCCAGGCAGAGGTAGCCGACGGCGTTCACCTTGACGCCGAGGCGGGCGATGCCGAGCAGCGCGCCGAACACCGCGCCCGCGCCACCCATGTCGGACTTCATCCAGTCCATGGCCGCGGACGGCTTGAGCGACAGGCCGCCGGAGTCGAAGGTGATGCCCTTGCCGACGTAGGCCAGCGTCTGGGTCGCCTCGGGGTGGGAGTAGGACAGGCGGACCAGCCGCGGCGGGTTGGCAGAGCCCTGCCCGACGCCGACGATGCCGCCGTAGCCGCCCTCCTTGAGCTGCTTCTCGTCGAGGACCTCGACGGTCAGGCCCGCCTTGGCGCCCTCCTGCTCGGCGATCTCGGCGAACTTGGCCGGCCACAGGTCCTTCGGCGGGGTGTTGACCAGGTCGCGCACCAGCGTGACCGCGTCGGCCACGATGGCGGCCCGCTCGGCCGAGCCCTCGGCGGCGGTCAGCACGACCAGCTCGCCGACGGGGGCCTTCTGCTCGCCGTTGGTGCGGTACCTGTCGAAGCTGTAGGCGCCCAGCAGGCCGCCGAGCGCCACCGCCTCGGCCTCGCCGGCGGAGGAGGCGGGCAGGGCGAGCGCGGCGCGGGCCGTACCGGCCAGGGCGCGCGTGGCCGCACCGGCGGCGCGGCGCAGCCCCTCGACGTCGGCGGACTCACCGAGCCCGACGGCGACCAGCAGCGGCGCGGTGATGGCGCCGAACGTCGGGATCTTGGACACTTCGCCGGGCTTTCCCGTGAAGCCGACGGCGTCCAGAGAGGCGGCCAGTTTGCCGTCGAAGGCGGCGTCGAGGCCCTTGGCAGTGGGGCGCGGGCCCTCCGAACCTGACAGGAAACCGACGACCAGCGCGTCGGTGTCGAACGAGACGGGATCTGCTGAGTTCAGCCGCACAGTGGTCACGTAGACCGATGCTATCCACGGTTGGCGGCTTATTCATAAACAGGGGTTCATCCCACCAATACGGCGTCGCCAAATGGTGCTAGTGTTAATAGCACTATGTTGCTCACGCTCGATCTCAACGATCCCCGGCCGCTGCACGAACAGGTGGCCGGGGCGATCAGACGCGCCATCGGTGAGGGCTCCTACCAGGCAGGCGACCGCCTCCCGCCGGCCAAGGACCTCGCCGACGCGCTGGGCATCAACGCCAACACCGTGTTGCGTGCCCTGCGCGACCTGCGCGACGAGGGCCTCCTGGAGTTCAGGAGAGGCAGGGGAGTGAGCGTCGCGGGCGTGCCCACGGGCCGCGCGCTCATCGTCCAGCGCGCCCGCGACCTGCTCGAGGAGGCGAAGAAGTACGGCTACAGCCGCGACGACCTCATCGAAGTACTGAAGGAGCTGTCATGACCAGCAGGACCCGTGCGTTGCTCGCCACCGGGGTGTGGGGGCTGACCGTCATCCCCGCCCTCGTGGCACTCCCCCTCTCCCTGAGAGACAGGTTGCCCGAACCGCTCGCCACCCACTGGAGCGGCGCCACGCCCGACGGGAACATGTCCTTCACCCAGAACATGCTGTTCAGCGTCACCATGGCCGCCGTGATCCTGGTGGTCATGGCGGGCATCGCCGTCCACGGCAAGGCCTTCGAGCGCAGGCTGAGCCGCGGCTACTGGTGGGGCGTCCTCTTCGGTTCCGCGGTCTTCGTCATCGGCATGGAATGGTCCATCCTCCGCGCCAACCTCGACGTCCAGGTCTGGACCCAGGCCGGCGGCCTCGGCTGGGCCCCCGTGGCCGTCATGGCCGGGGCCGCCGCCGTCGGCGTGCTCGCGGGCTTCCTCCTCAGGGGCGAGCCCGACCAGGCCGCACCCGAGGGCGAGGCGCCGCCCAGGCTGCGGCTGCGCTCCGGACAGCGCTCGGTGTGGGTCAGCCGCGTCTCCAACCCGTGGCTGGTCGCGCTCACCGCGGGATCGGCGCTGCTGACGGCCACCGTCGGCGTCCTGACCCTCATGGGGCTGACGAGCGGCGCGGGCTGGTCGCTGCTCGGCGTGTCGGTGCTCCTGCTCACCGTCGGGCTGCTGACCTCCTCCATCACCGCGCGGATCACCGATGACGGCCTCGCCATCGGCTTCGGGCCGTTCGGTTGGCCGGTGCGCAGGATCAGGCTCTCCAAGATCGACAGCGCCTGGTCGGAGCAGCGCTTCCCCAGCCAGGTGGGCGGCTGGGGCATCCGCGGCGTCCCCGGCGCGGCGGCCATCATGCTGCGCGGCGGCGACTGCCTCGTCCTTCGCTACCGCTCGGGCGGCCAGCTGCTGATCAGCATCGACGACGCCGAGCGCGGCGCCGCCCTGCTCAACGCCCTCATCGAGGAGAGAGCCGGCGCGTGACCCGCCGCCACGAGCCCTTCCTGCCCGCCGATCCCCATGACTTCGGGCCCCCGTCCTGATCCCCCCTACACCTGGAGTCCCAGATGATCGTGTTGTTCCTCGCCGTCGCCTTCGGCGCGGCGTGGCTGGCCGCGCTTCCCCTCTGGCTCGGCGGCGGCCTGGCCGACCCCCTGTTCGGCCCGCTGGTCGGGCTGATGATGTTCACCCCGAGCCTCGGCGTCCTGGCCGTCTGGCTCGCCAGGCGCACGCCGTTCCGCGCCTGGGCGAAGGAGACCGGCCTCACCTTCGGCGAGCGCCCCGGCCGCACCGTCGGCCTGCTGCTCGCCACGTGGGCGGCCGTCCCCCTGGTCGTGTACGGCACGCTCGCCCTCACCGCCGCCCTCGGCCTGGTCTCCCTCGACCTCGACCGCCTGAGCCTCTTCAGCGCCGCGTCGGGAGCGCCGGGAGACCCGCACACCGCCCTGATCGTCCAACTGGTGGTGACGACCCTGGTGGCCCCGATCGTCAACATCATCCCCATGGTGGGCGAGGAATGGGGCTGGCGCGGCTGGCTGCTGCCCAAGCTGGTCGAATCGCGCGGCGTCTTCGGCGGGCTGGTCCTCTCCGGAGTGATCTGGGGGCTCTGGCACGCCCCCGCCACCGGCCTCGGCTACAACTACCCGGCCGTCGGCCCGTGGGCCGCGCTGCTGTTCGTGGGATTCTGCGTGCCGGCCGGGATGCTCTTCGGCTGGCTGCGCCTGCGCACCGGCAGCATCTGGCCCGCCGTGATCGGCCACGCGGCGCTCAACCCCGCCGCCTCGCTCGCCCTGATGCTGGGAGACGCGGCCGCCCCGCCCAACGCCCTCTTCGCGGGCATCACCGGGCTGGTCGGCTGGGCCGTGCTCGCCGTCCTCGCGGCCCTCGTATTCAGGCGCTGGCCCGTACGGCAGCCGCAGCCGGTCTAGCCGAACACCGCGCACACGACCAGCACGGCGGTGGTCGCGGTCTCGACGAGCGCGCCCAGCACGTCGCCCGTGATCCCGCCGAGCCTGCGCACCGCGTGGGCGAGCAACCCGCTCGCCGTCCCCAGCCCGGCGAGCACGGCCAGCGGGAGGACCAACCCGTACCCTCCCGCCGGCCCCCACGGCCCTCCCAGCAGCACCGCCGCGCCCACCACGACCAGCGTGGCGACCAGCGCGGCGGCCGGCCGTACGGTGCCCGCCACCATGGCGCCGAGCCCCTCGGGCCGCGCCGGCGGCACCCCGCGCGTGCACGCCCACGTCAGCGCCAGCCGCCCGGTCACGCAGGCGGCCACCAGCGCGACCGGACCCGCCTCGGCCAGCGCCGCACACTGCACGATCAGCGTGAACACCAGCGTCAGAACGCCGAACGGCCCGATGTCCGACTTCTTCATCACCTCGAGCGCCTGGACGGCGGGCCTGCCGCTGCCGAGACCGTCCGCCAGGTCGGCGAGACCGTCCAGATGCAGGCCCCTGGTCAGCAGCGCGAGCAGGCCCAGCGCCAGCGCCGCCCCGAGCAGCGGCGAACCTGGCAGCGCCAGCGGCAGGCAGCTCACGGCACCGAGCAGCAGCCCGGCCAGCGGCGCGAGGAGCATCGCCCGCCCGGCCACCTCACGGTCGACCCGGTTCACCCTGACGGGGAAGACGCTCAACGTCCCCACCGCGAACCGCATCCCGTCCACCCACCCGGCCATGAGCGTCGATCCTACGGTCCCCCCAGACTTCCCCTGCGGCCCGGCTCCCTGGCCTCCTGGCCTCCCTTTCCGGGCAGCCCGGCGCATGCGGGGAGCTTCCCGGCGCACCCGGAGGAACGCGGCCGTCACCGTCCGCGAGCACACCGAAGGCGGCGCTTCCTGGCGCATCCGGGGGACGTGGACGTCACCGCCCGCGCACACCGAAAGGGCGGCGTTTCCCGGCGCACCCGGGGGAACGGCGCGGTCGCGCGGTCGCTAGGGTGTCCGGATGCACGCCGTGGAACTCGAAGGTGTCAGCGTCAGGGTGGTCGCCAGGACACTGCTGGCGGAGATCGACTGGCGGGTCGCCTACGGCCAGCACTGGGTGATCCTCGGCCCGAACGGGGCAGGCAAGACCACGCTGCTGTCCCTGGCCGCCGCCGTACGGCATCCCAGCGAGGGCACCGCCACCATCCTCGGCCGCCGCATGGGCCGGGTGGACCTGCGCGAGCTGCGCAGGGACATCGGCCTGGTCGCCGCCAGCCAGCGCCTGGTCGACGAGGGGCTGCTGGAGGAAGAGGCGGCGACCGCGCACACCGTGGTCCTCACCGGGCACACGGGCACGAGCGCGCCGCTCTGGGACAGGTACGGCCAGGCCGAGCACGACAGGGCCCACGCGCTGCTGGCCGAGATGGGCTGCAAGGACCTGGCCGACCGGCTCTTCGTGGTGTGCTCGCAGGGAGAGCGCGCCCGGATCAGGGTGGCCAGGGCGCTCATGGCGGACCCGGCCATGCTGCTGCTGGACGAACCGTTCGCTGGACTGGACTTCCCCGCCCGTGAAGACCTCATCACCTCCATCGAGGACCTGGCGGCACGCGACGGGCTGACCACGGTGACCGTCACGCACCACCTGGAGGAGGTGCCCGCCACGACCACGCACGCGCTGCTCATGCGCGACACCCGCATCCTGGCGGCGGGGCCGGTGGAGGAGACGCTGACCGAGGAGGCGCTGTCGGAGTGCTTCGGCCGCAGGCTGCGCGTCGACCGGCTGGACGGCCGCTGGTCCGCCCGCGCCGTCCGCACCCGACACCCCTGATCCGGCCCGTCTTGGTCCGGCCCGTCTTGGTCCGGCCCGCCTGATCCGACACCCCTGGCCCGGCCCGCCTTGATCGCGGCCGCGTCTTGTTTTCGCTCGGCGGCGGGTGGCGTTCAGCCGAGGGGGAGGAGGCGGCCCGCCACGACGAGCGTGACGTCCTCCGACTCGGCCGCCAGCCGCTGGTTCAGGCGGCCCAGCGCGTCGCGGAAGGCCCGCCCGCTGGAGGTGGAGGGAACGACGCCGAGCCCGACCTCGTCCGACACCGCGACGATCCGGTGCCGGGTCGAGCGCCAGGCCGCCACGAGCTCGTCGCAGCGCCGTACGACCTCCTCGCGACGCGCGGGCTCCTCCCACGCGCCCGCCTGGTCGAACACCGCCGCCAGCCACGTCCCCAGCCCGTCGACCAGCAGCGGCGTCGTGGCCCGCGCGATCGCCTCGGCCAGCTCGGTGGTCTCCTCGCACGCCCAGTGCGCCGGACGCCTGGCCTGGTGGGCGGCGACCCGCGCGGCCCACTCGGGGTCGCCGTGGCCCGAGGGTCCCGTGGCGAGGTAGGTGACCTGCGGCTCGGCCGCCAGCCGCAGCTCGGCCTCGTCGGACTTGCCCGACCGGGAGCCGCCCAGCAGCAACGTGCGGCGCGGCGGGGCCGGGCGGGGCGGGGGAGCCTGCGCGGTGTCCACGACCGTCCCGTCCGGTACGGCCCGCGCCCCCCACAGCGCCAGCCGTCTGGCCAGCTCGGACTCCGACCTGACACGGTGGTCCAAGCCGACGGCGACGACGTGGGTCCCGGCGGTCACGAGCCCGCGCCGTCGCAGGTCGCCGAGGACGGCGGGGTCGTCGAGCAGGTCCACCAGGACGAGGTCGCACGAGGGGCTCTCGCCGCCGGACGTCGGATTCCCGGATCCCGGCACCTCACGCGACCCAGGAGAACCGCCGCCGTGCCGACAGCCGGCCGGAAGACCGCTGAGAGCGCTGAGAGCAGAGCCGAGGTCGGTCAGGGAGCGGATGCCGGACAGGTCGAGCAGCCGGGAGCCGTCAGGGGCGACGAGGAGCGGGCCCGTCGCCGCATAGCCGGGGGGACACGCCCCACCGCCCGGCCACGGTATCCCGTCGACCTCCACACGCAGCGGCGAACGCCACCCCGGCGGCAACCCCGCGCACGACGCGCACGCGCACCCGGGCGAGGGCCAGCCGTCCCGCCCCGCCGTACCGATGAACCTGACAAGCACGCGTCACAGCGTGGCACGCCCGCGGAACCCGCGCGCCACCCGCACCCCGCCAATGAACCTGAGCGGCACGCGTCGCAGCGTGGCGCGCCTCCGCGACCTGCGCCCCGCCGCTGAACCTGAGCGGCACGTGTCACAGCGTGGTGCGCCTGCGGGACCTGCGCGCCGCCAATACCCCGGCGCCCACGAGTACGAGCGCGGCCACGCCGCCGGCGATCCATGCCACCGGCAGTCCGCCATCCTCCACGGAGGGGGCGGAGGGCGTGGCGGGGAGGGACGGCGCGGCGCCGCCCTTCGCGCGCGCTGGATAGTCGTTGACGGCCAGGACCGTTCCAGCCGGCTCCGCGCGCACCCTGGTGGCCAGGGCCAGCGCCTGCACCCCCGTCGCTCCCTCGGGAGCGGTGACGCACGCGGTGAGCGACGCGGGCGGTCGCTCGCCGGGGTAGGCGTCGAGGTCCGGGTCGCCGAAGTCGGTCACGACGGCCACGCGCTGGTGCCCCGAGGCGTCGGGCTCCTTGCCGCAGACCTGGTCGAAGGCGGGCAGCTCGCCGCGGGGGGACTCCGGCGCCGAGCCGTCGGGAGCCGCGGCGAACCGCCAGCCGATCACCGCCCCGTCGCGTACGGCGGCGCCCGCCTCGCCGGACAGCCATGCGGTGCCGTCGCTGTGCCAGTAGCTCCACCGGCGGGCGGCGTTCGGATCCACCCCGCCCGTGACGGGATCGGCCAGGACACGGCCGCGATGACCCGAGCCGCGATGACCCAAGCCGGGATGACCCAAGGCGGAGGGGGCGGCGAGGGCGGAGGCGGTCGCTGGGGGAGCGGCGGCCAGGGCCGAGACGGTCGCGGTGGAGGCGGCGGCGAGGGTGGAGACGGTCGAGGTGGAGGGAACGGCGGAGGCGGAGGCTGGGGGAGCGGCGGCCAGGGCCGAGACGGTCGCGGCTGAAGGAGAGGTAGCGGTCGTGGCTGAAGGAGAGATAGAGGGGGAGATGGCGAGGGCAGGGGTGGAGACGGTGAGGGTCGCCGCGAAGGCGAGCCCGAATGCGCGCAGCATCGATCAACCTCCATGCTCCAGGGGTATGGTGCGGGTGCCGATGTGAGCTCGGGCGATCCCGCGGAAAAGGAGCGTATGGCATGACTTGGCGCTGGCGTTATGAAAACGCGAATGGTGGTGAAGTGACCGACCGCCTGCTGCCGCGCGAGGTTTTTCCCAGCCAGGCCGACGCGGAGTCCTGGCTCGGTGAGAACTACCGTGAGCTGCTGGAATCCGGGGTCGAGCGGGTGGCTCTGCTCGAGGAGGACCGGGTGGAATATGCGGGTATGTCGTTGCGAACGGAGTGAATGAAAAAACCCCTTGGGAGCCAAGGGGTTTTTCTTTCATGCGTAACCGCTATGGCCTGGTGGCCGGCGAGATCGTCTTGGCCGGGTCACGCTCGACGATCGGGCCGAGCACGTCGTCGATCTTCTGGAGCACCTCGGCGTCGAGCTTCACGCCGGACGCCTTGACGTTGTCACGCACCTGCTCCGGCCTGGAGGCCCCGACGATGGCGCTGGCGACGTTCGGGTTCTGCAGCACCCACGCGATCGCCAGCTGGGCCATGCTGAGCCCGAGGTCGGCCGCGATCGGCTTGAGGTCCTGGACCCGGGCGAGCACGTCGTCGGTCATGAACCTGTCGATCATCTTGGCGCCGGTCTCGTCGGTGGCGCGCGAACCTGCGGGAACGGGCTGGCCGGGCAGGTACTTGCCGGTCAGCACGCCCTGAGCGATGGGCGACCAGACGATCTGGCTGACGCCCTCCTTCTCGCTCAGCGGCACGATCTCCGTCTCGATGACCCGCCAGATGGCGTTGTACTGCGGCTGGTTGGACACGATCCGGTCGAAGCCCATCTCGTCGGCGATCTTCAGCGCCTGGGCGATCTGGTCGGCGGTCCACTCGCTGACGCCGACGTAGAGGACCTTGCCCTGCCGTACGAGGTCGTCGAAGGTCTTGAGGGTCTCCTCGAGCGGAGTGGCGTAGTCGAAGCGGTGAGCCTGGTAGAGGTCGACGTAGTCGGTCTGCAGGCGACGCAGCGAGCCGTTGATCGACTCGGTGATGTGCTTGCGGGACAGGCCGCGGTCGTTGGGCCCGGGGCCCGTCGGCCAGTAGACCTTGGTGAAGATCTCCAGCGACTCGCGGCGCAGGCCCTTCAACGCCCTGCCGAGCACCTCTTCGGCGCGCGTGCCCGCGTAGACGTCGGCGGTGTCGAAGGTCGTGATCCCCTCGTCGAGCGCCGCCTTCACGCACGCGATGGCGGCCTCCTCCTCGACCTGTGAGCCGTGGGTGATCCAGTTGCCGTAGCTGATCTCGCTGACCAGGAGACCGCTGCGGCCGAGGTGACGGAATTCCATGCGCCCGACTGTATCGGTTCGGGATAGTGTGCCCAGCGTGGTGAAGGTTGTACGGCATGCGCTGACCGCCGCCATCCTGACCGCGATCGCCGTACGGCTGCGCCGCCGCATGTCGGCGTCGCCGGGCACGGGGAAGGCGCAGGCGCAGCGAAAGACGCGGACGCAGGGAAAGGCGCCGACGCGGGGCGCGGCGCCGACGTAGGGCACGGCGCAGATGTAAGGCAAGACGCGGGCGCAGGGAGAGACGCCGAGACCGGTCGGCGGTGATCTCCGTGGCGCCGGTCCCGGGGCGGGTCCGGTAGGGTGCCGCGCGTGCTCAAGCTCCTGCGGATGGCCCTGACCGCCGCCGTGCTCGCCGCGATCGCGATCAGGATCGACACAAGGACCAGGACGGCCGCTCCCGACCAGGAGCCGGCGCCCGGCCTCCCTGCCACCGGGCATCCAGGGCATCAAGGGCGTCCGGGGCGTCCAGCACGTCCGGGGCAGCCGGGGCAGCCGGGGCAGCCGGGACAGCCAGAGCGCCGCCGGCGGCGGCTGGACGCCCGCTTCCTCGCGGGAGCGCTGGTGGGAGTGCTCGTCGCCGGTGTGGTGGCCGCCGGGCTGTACGCGCTCGCGGGTCGTTCGCCGCGCGAGGCCGACGTCCGGGCAGGGCGGATGCCGATGGCCGGCGAGGCCGCCAGGAGCGGGGCGCCCCAGCCCCCCGGGCAGCCCGCGGCGACCGCCGTCCCGCAGCCGTCACCCCAGCCGTCCCGGCTGTCGTCTCCGGCGACGGGGGCCACGCCGCGGCCCGATCCCGCCTGCTCTCCTGAACGGCGTCCGGTGACGATCAGGCCCCTCGACCGCCAGGTCCAGCGGCAGGTGAACGCGCAGTGGCGGCGCATCGAGCGGTGGTTGCGGCGCAACGACCCGGCCGGCTACGCCTCCCTGCGCGGTCCCGGCAGGGCGCGCACGATCGCCGTCGCCGAGTCGCAGATGGGCCTGGAGTTCCCCGACGACCTGCGGGCCTCCCTGCTCCGGCACGACGGTTCGACCGGCCCCTTCGGCTTCGGCTTCGCCGAGAAGGGCACGCACAACCTCAGCATCAGGGGCATCCGCGACGCGTGGCGGCAGATGTGCGCGCTGGATCCCACCGACAGCGGGGGCGACCCGCGCGCCGAGACGTGGAACGGCCGGATGATCCCCTACGCCGCCCGCAACGGGACCGACCGGCGCCCCGACTTCGGGGTGATCGACTCCGTCGTGGGCGACGTCAAGGCTCCGGGCATGCGGGACGTCCGGTGGCCCTCGTACCTCGCACTGCTGAGCGCCGTGGCCGACATGCTGGAGTCGCCGGACGGGTGGTACTCGGGCGTGGTCAAGCGGCCGCCCTCCTCGGAGGCGACCGAGTCCGGGTGACCGAGTCCGGGTGACCGAGTCTGAGTGACCGAGTCTGCGTGACCTAGTCCGAGTGACCGAGTGACCTAGCGCCCGCGCAGCCGGGCCTGGTCCACCAGGGCGTGCCGGTGGTGGCCGTGCTGCCCGCGCAGGGCCAGGACGGCGGGCGGGAAGACGACCAGCGGCCGCATCATGCCCTCGTCCTGGTGTTCGAGCAGGTGGCAGTGGTAGGCGAAGCGCCCGCTGCCGCCTTCGAACCGTCCCGCGACCTTGACGACCTCCGCCCCGCCGACCCTGACGACGTCCTTCCATCCCTGCTCGTTCGGGTCGAGCACGCCCGCCTGCTTGAAGGTCACCGGCGTCTCCGTCGTCCCCCTGTCCACCTTGAATCCGGAAATGTCGTAGACGTCGCGACTGAGGATCTGGAAGCGCATCAGGTGGATGCGCATGGGGTGCATCGCGGGAGCGACGTTGACGAACGTCCACGCCTCGGTCCCGCCCAGCGCGGCGAAGAAGTTGACGGCGTCGTCGGGCATCCGCGCCACCCGCCGGTACGTCCTGACCGTGCCCGAGGCGTCCTTGATCTGGACGACGCCTTCCGTGCCGACCGGCGCCGCAGGATCCTCGGCCATCTCCCACATCTGCGCGTGGTCGCCGCCGCCCACCATCGTGAGCACCACCCGGTGCCCGTGGTCGGCCGGCAGGTTGTCGTGCGTGGTGCGCACGAAGCTCGGCGAGATCACCGCGGGCAGCGTGAAGGAGTCGTGCGGCCTGCGGTCGGCCACCCGGAACTGCATCACGTCGGGGAAGGGGATGTTCGCCTGCGGCGCGGGCTGGCCCGGCGCGCCCGGCCCGCAGTTGACCAGCTTGACCCGCCTACCGGCCAGCGCCCGGAAGTCGACGAGCACGTCGGCCCGCTCGGCGGGCGCCAGCACCAGATCCCCGTCGATCGCCACCGGCGCGGGCAGCAGCCCGCCGTCGCTGCCGATCTGCTTGACCACGCCGGTCACCGGCTGCCCGCTCGCCTCGTCCAGCAGGCGCAGCCTGAACGTCCTGGCGTTGGCCGCGTTGAGCACCCTGAACCTGTACCACCGCGGCTCGACGTCCATGTACGGCCAGACCACCCCGTTGACCAGCGTGTACGGCCCGGCGAAGGGCCTGGTCACCACCTTCGGCGTGGTCGCGGCGATCTGCACCTTGTGCAGCAGGTCCCCGGTGAGGAGCCCGGCCGCGTCGGTATCGAAGTTGCGGTCGCACAGGATGAGCGGGACCTCGTGCCTGCCGGCGGGCAGCCCGAGCGCGTCCTCCTCCTCGTCCCTGACCAGGTAGGCGCCCAGCAGGCCGGAGAAGACCGTCCAGGTGCCCACGTGCATGCCGTGGTCGTGGTACCAGAGCCCGGTGCACGGCTGGTCGTTGAGGTACTCCACGGCCTCGGCCTCACCGGCCAGCAGCCCGTTCTCGCTCCAGCCGTCGTTGCCCGCGTTGGTGATCGCGCCGTGCAGGTGGACGGCCAGCCAGGGCGGGATCGCCGCCACGTCGGCGCGCGGCGTGGCTCCGTCCCTTCCCGGCTGGTTGATCGGGATCGTCGGACCGGCCGGCACCTGGACCGCGGTGACCGGCACGGTCTCGTCCTTGATCGTGTTGGTCCACGCCACCTTGACCTTCTGGCCGCGCCGTACCTCGATGGTCGGGCCGGGGAAGCTGCCGGCGTAGGTCCAGAGCCGTGTGGGCGGCAACTGGGAGTGCAGCCTCCTGCGCACCGAGCGCATCTCGAGCACGACCTCCCTGTCCTTGGGCCTGAGCACCCGAGGGACGGGCAGGACGTCGAGGAACGGCGTGAGCGTGGCGGTGGTCGGCCGGTCGACGCCGTCCAGCTCCGGGCCGTCTCCGATGAGTGGTTCGGGTTCGGCGGCGGCCGCCGTGGTCGTGGTCACCGCGGCCGCGGCCCCCGCGGCGACGCCGAGGAACCCTCGTCTTGTCGTTCGCACCTGGTCTCCCCGTGAATGAAGAACCGGACCCCAACGGGTGGGACGAACGTGACGACTCCCAGGTTTGCTGGATTTTCAGGAAATTTTAAGTTCCTGATGGCAGGCGCACATACCAGTACGGCCCGCGTCCTGCGGGACGCGGGCCGTACTGGTATGAAGCGAGCTCAGGCTTTGGGCGGCGCCGGCTTTCCGCCGGGCAGGAACTGCGGCGGCGGGAAGCGAAGCCTGCGGATCTGCAGCGCGCGCATGGCCGCGTAGAAGCCGATGCCCTTGATGTCCTCGTTCGGGAACTTGTCCGCGGCGGCCTTCTTCACCTTCCACGACACCCAGAACGACGTGGCCAGCACGCCCACCATCATGACCGGCCAGCCGACCGTGATGACGCCGAAGTAGACCCACTGGCGGGCCGCCGGCGGGAACGGGATCCACGTCAGCAGCAGGATGACCAGAGAGAAGGGCAGGAAGTACTGGCTGAGGACGCGGCGCGAGTCGACCCAGTCGCGAGCGAACTTGCGCACCGGGCCCTTGTCGCGGGCCGGCAGGTAGCGCTCCTCGCCGCGCAGCATGCCCTGGCGTGCCTTGTCCCGGTCGGCCGTCTGCCTGGCCCGCATCTGCTTGTAGGCCTCTTTGCGGTTGGCAGGCGCGGTCACCGGCTGGCGCCGACGCCCTTCGGCGTCACGGCGCTTCGGGGTGGGACGACCTTTGCCCTGGGGCTTAGGATCGTCAGTGGGGACGGGGGATTCGTCCACTGAGGTCTGGGTTCGGCGTCGCAACACAGCGTCAACCCTACCTGGAGTGCAACTTAGTGACGCCCCCGTGCGTTATGCGTAGGGTAATCCCAAGGCGGCTGCGCTGCACTGGGTGATCACAGCACGACCTAAGAAGGGGACGGCCGACGCGCATGAGCGTGATGAAGAGACTTTCGATGATCTTCAAGTCCAAGGCCAACAAGGCCCTGGACAAGATGGAGGATCCGCGCGAGACCCTTGACTACTCCTATCAGCGGCAGCTCGAGCTGCTGCAGAAGGTGCGCAGGGGTGTGGCCGACGTCGCCACCTCGCGCAAGCGGGTGGAGCTGCAGATCAACCAGATCGAGCAGCAGGCCAGCCGGTTGGAGGACCAGGGGCGCAAGGCGCTGTCCGTCGGGCGCGAAGACCTGGCCCGCGAGGCGCTGACCCGTCGCTCGAGCCTGCAGACGCAGATCGCCGACCTGCGGGTCCAGCACGACAACCTGCAGGCCGAGGAGGAGAAGCTCACCACCGCCTCCCAGCGGCT
This sequence comes from Nonomuraea sp. NPDC004354, assembly GCF_053602555.1. NCBI lineage: Bacteria > Bacillati > Actinomycetota > Actinomycetes > Streptosporangiales > Streptosporangiaceae > Nonomuraea > Nonomuraea sp. NPDC004354. The sequence continues at coordinate 1,042,876 of NZ_JBSGDV010000001.1, forward strand.
GCAGGCGAAGGTCGACTCCTTCCGTCACAAGAAGGAGACCATCAAGGCCACCTACACCGCGGCCGAGGCGCAGACGCGCATCAACGAGGCCTTCTCCGGCATCTCCGAGGAGATGGGCGACGTCGGCCTGGCGATCCAGCGCGCCGAGGACAAGACCGCGCAGATGCAGGCCCGCGCCGGCGCCATCGACGAGCTGCTGGCCTCCGGCGCGCTCGACGACTTCAGCGGCAGCCGCAGCGACGACATCCAGGCCGAGCTCGACCGCATGGGCGGCGGCAGGGACATCGAGCTGGAGCTGGCCAGGATGAAGGCCGAGCTCGGCCAGGGCCCGGCGCCCCAGGCCTCCATCGAGCAGGGGCAGCCGCAGGCCCAGCCGCAGCAGCAGACCCAGCAGCTGCGCCAGCCGGGGGAGCCCGCATGATCGTGCGCATCATGGGCGAGGGCCAGGTCCAGATCGACGAGTCCGACCTCGGCGTGCTCAACGAACTCGACGGCGAGCTCGAGACGGCCATCGAGGCCGGCGACGAGCCCGAATTCCGTCAGAAGCTCCACGCTCTGCTCGACAAGGTGCGCCATGTGGGCAAGGCGCTGCCGGACGACAGCCTGGAGCCGTCCGAGCTGATCCTTCCCCCCGCTGACGCCTCGATCGAGGAAGTCAGGGAGATGCTGGGCGACTCGGGGCTCATCCCGGGATAGCCCGTGAGCACCCGGTTCGCGTCCGACCGCGGTCTCACCGTCCGCATGGTCATGACGATGTTCCTGCTGGGTCTGCTCTACGTCGTCTTCGTCGGCGCCCTCATCGCCCTGGGCGTGCGGGCGCTGGGCGTGCTGCTGATCGCCGGCGGCATGTTGCTGGTGCAGTACTTCCTGTCCGATCGCATCGCGCTGTTCGCGATGGGCGGGCGGGAGGTCTCGCCGCAGGAGGCGCCCGCCCTTCACGGCCTGATCGACAGGCTGTGCGCGATGGCCGACATGCCCAAGCCGAGGGTCGCCATCGCCGACTCCGACGTGCCCAACGCCTTCGCGACGGGGCGTAACAGGCAGCACTCCGTCGTCTGCGTGACGACCGGCATCCTGCGCCGGCTGGAGCCCCGCGAGCTCGAAGGCGTGCTGGCGCACGAACTCTCGCACGTCGCCCACCGCGACGTCGCCGTGATGACCATCGCCTCCTTCCTCGGCATCCTGGCCGGCCTCATGACCCGCTTCGCCCTCTACAGCGGGCTGGGCAGAAGCCGCGACAGCAACCAGGGCGGCCTGCCCATCGGCCTGATCGTGATGCTGGTCTCCATCGCCGTCTACGCCGTCAGCTTCCTGCTCACCCGCGCCCTGTCCCGCTACCGGGAACTGGCCGCCGACCGGGCGGGCGCGCTGCTGACGCAGCAGCCGTCGGTGCTGGCCAGCGCGCTGGTCAAGGTGAGCGGCGAGATGGCCAGGATCCCCACGCGCGACCTGCGCGAGGCCGAGCCGTTCAACGCCTTCTACTTCGCGCCGGCGCTGGCTCCCGGCAAGGCGCTGGCGCAGCTGTTCTCCACGCACCCGCCGCTCGAGCGGCGCCTGGAGAACCTGGAGAAGATCTCCGCGCAACTCGGGAAAGGCTGAGCGATGGGCTGGCTCGACGTGATCCTCGGCAGGTCCAAGCCGGTCCGGCCCAACCTCGACGCGCTCTTCGCGCTGCCGTCGGCGGCCGTCACGCTGCAGGCCGCCACCGGTCTGGCGCCCACGGGGGTGGGCTCGGTCAGTTTCCGCGCGGCCGAGGGCAGCGCCTTCGCGACGCTCAGCGCCGACGTCAAGGCGCTGCTGGGGGACAGGGTGGAGGAGACGCGCGACGAGTACGGGTACTCGTGGCTGGTGGTCAGGCGCGACCCCGACGCGGTCGGCGACCTGGTCACCGAGCTGCACGCGGTCAACTCCTCGCTGGAGGGGGCGGGGTTCGGGCCGTCCCTGCTGTGCTCGCTGGTGTCCTTCGCCGACCCGCAGCAGCGTCGCCTGGCGGTCGTCTACCTGTACAAGCGGGGGACGTTCTATCCGTTCGCCCCGCTGCCGGGCCACACCAGGGACACCGCGCTCGAACTCCAGGTGCGCGGGGTGCTGGCGGGCGAGCTGAGGATCGAGGAGGACCTCGGCCGGTGGTTCCCCGTCTGGGGCGCGCCCGGTTTGTGACGCTCCCGCCCGCGCCGGGCCGCCTGTTCGAGGATCGAACCGCCATCTGGTGGGCAGACCATTCCATGATCTGGTCAAGTGGTCGTGTCGGTCGATGGGGACAGGCGGGACCGATGGTGACATGGCGCCTATGATCAAACTTGCTGTCGCGCTCGCGGCTTCGGCCGTCGCGATCGGAATGACGAGCACGCTCGGCGGTACGGCTCATGCGGCGCCGGAATCAGCGAGGGTGGTTGTGGAAGAGACGAGAAACCAGATCGCGGTCGTCGGGCAGGGCGCGGTCTCGGCCGCTCCTGACGTCATGCGCCTGACGGCGGGCGTCGAGGTCCGCAGGGCGACGGCGGGCGAGGCGTTCGCCGCGGCCAGGGCGGCGGCGGCGAAGCTCACCAGGACGCTGATCGGGGCCGGTGTGGCCGCCGACGACCTTACGACGAACGAGCTGTCGCTCGGCCCCGAGTACGAGAGCTACCCGAAGGTGTCCGGCTACCGCGGCGCCCAGGGCGTCGAGGCGGTGGTCCGCGACCTTTCCAAGGCCGACCGGATCATCGACGCGGCCGCCGCCGTCGGCGAGGAGGTCAGGCTCAACGGCGTCTCCTTCGAGGTCTCCGACCGCACCAGGCTGATGGAGGCGGCCCGCGCCGCCGCCTTCAAGGACGCGGCGGACAAGGCAAGGCACTACGCGGCGCTGGCCGGACGGCGGCTCGGCGACGTGGTCGAGATCACCGAGGAGATCACCGGCGGCCCCATCCCGATGCACGTCTCCGCCACGCTCGCGGAGGACAAGGCGTCGGTGAACCCCGGACGCCAGAACCTTGGCATCAACGTCCGGGTGGTCTACGAGCTGAGGTAGCCCGCCGAAGAACGGTGGTGCGGGCCCTTCCCACGCGGGAGGGCCCGCATCCGGCGGTCTACGGCAGGGCCAGCATGCGGTCGAGGGCGACCTTGGCCCAGTGGGTGGTGTCGGCGTCGACCGTGATCTGGTTGACCACCTCGCCGAGCACCAGCGACTCCAGCGCCCACACCAGGTGCGGCAGGTCGATGCGGTTCATCGTGGAGCAGTAGCAGACCGTCTTGTCGAGGAACGAGACGCCCTTGTCGGGGAACATCTGCGCCAGGCGCTTGACCAGGTTCAGCTCGGTGCCGATGGCCCACTGGGAGCCGGCCGGCGCCGCCTCGAGCTTCTTGATGATGTACTCGGTCGAGCCGACGTGGTCGGCCTTCAGCACGACCTCGTGCTTGCACTCGGGGTGGACCAGCACGTTGACGCCGGGGATGCGGCGCCGTACGTCGTCGACGGAGTCGGCGGTGAAGCGGCCGTGCACCGAGCAGTGACCCTTCCAGAGGATCATCTTGGCCCGGCGCAACTCCTCCACGCTCGGCGGCCGGTGGGGGTTGTAGACGACGCAGTCGTCCAGCGACATGCCCATCTCCAGCACGGCGGTGTTGCGGCCCAGGTGCTGGTCGGGCAGGAAGAGCACCTTCTGGCCCTGCTCGAAGGCCCACTCGAGAGCCCGCCTGGCGTTGGACGAGGTGCACACCGCGCCGCCGCGCCGGCCGCAGAAGGCCTTGATGTCGGCGCTGGAGTTCATGTACGTGATGGGCACGGTGACGTCGGCGATGCCGGCGTCCTCCAGCAGCTCCCACGCCTCCTCGACCTGGTCGAACGTGGCCATGTCGGCCATCGAGCACCCCGCCGCCAGGTCCGGCAGGATCACCTTCTGGGAGTCGCCGGTCAGGATGTCGGCGGACTCGGCCATGAAGTGCACGCCGCAGAAGACGATGTACTCCGCCTGGGGGCGGGCCGCGGCCTGCTGGGCGAGCTTGAAGGAGTCGCCGGTCACGTCGGCGAACTGGATGACCTCGTCACGCTGGTAGTGGTGGCCGAGGACGAACAGCCTGTCGCCCAGCGCCTCCTTCGCCTTGCGCGCGCGCTCCACCAGCCCCGGGTCGGAGGCCGGGGGAAGCTCGCCGGGACAGTCGACGCCCTTCTCGCTGTGCGGATCGGTGCCCTGCCCGAGGACGAAGAGCGGCAGCCCTGTCTGGGTGGCCATGGCCGTACCCCCTTATCGTCGAAGTGACGACTAATGATGACACACGGCTTGGGGCGATTTGTTCCGGCCACCCGTTTCGGGTGATCGCCGCAGGCCGGAGGGGGTCCGGTCGTGCCTGCCGTATCGGGAGGAGCAGGTGGGCGCCGGTCCGCGTCCGTGGGGCGCGTCACGGGAAGGGGTCGGTTTCCGGTTCTTCTGGACGATCCATAACAACCCCGCAGACGCGGAATGCATAGCTCGCCTCCGGTGTTGGTAGCGTCTTAGTAGGACGTCAGAAACAGACAGCCGTGACACTGCGGCTGATCCAGACGCGGGAGTCAGCACATGACGGTTGAGAGCAGCGAGACCACGGCGCAGGGCCTGATCCTGACCGACGCGGCCGCGGCCAAGGTCAAGAGCCTGCTGGAGCAGCAGGGTGAAGAGGGCCTCCAGCTGCGTGTGGCCGTGCAGCCGGGCGGCTGTTCCGGTCTGCGTTACCAGCTCTTCTTCGACGACCGCTCGATGGACGGCGACATCGTGTCCGACTTCGGCGGCGTCGGTGTCGTGACCGACAGGATGAGCGCGCCGTACCTCATCGGCGCCACCATCGACTTCGTCGACACGATCGAGAAGCAGGGCTTCACGATCGACAACCCGAACGCCACGGGCTCCTGCGCCTGCGGCGACTCGTTCAACTAGGTCGGCGCCTCCAGGTCCCGCTCGCCTTTGTGCGCGCGGGACCTTCGCGTATTCTCTTGGGGCTCATTGGCTTGCTGACAACGAGGAAGAAGAACCCCGTGCGCATCGCCGTCACCGGCTCCATCGCGACCGACCATCTGATGACCTTCCCCGGAAGCTTCGGGGACCAGCTCATCGCCGACCAGCTCGACCGGGTCTCCCTGTCGTTCCTTGTCGACGATCTGCAGGTCAGGCGCGGTGGTTGCGCGGCAAACATCACCTTTGGGATGGGCTGTCTGGGCCTCAGCCCCATCCTTGTGGGAGCGGTCGGGGCGGACTTCGCCGACTACCGCTCGTGGCTGGAGCGCCATCGGGTCGACTGTGACTCGGTTCACGTCTCCGAGACCCACCACACCGCTCGTTTCCTGTGCACCACCGACGAGCAGCACAACCAGATCGCCTCGTTCTACACCGGCGCGATGGCGGAGGCGCGGCTCATCGAGCTGCAGCCGATCGCCGACCGGGTGGGCGGCCTCGACCTGGTGCTGATCAGCCCGAACGACCCCGACGCCATGCTGCGCCACACCGACGAGTGCCGCCAGCGGGGCATCCCGTTCGCCGCCGACCCGTCGCAGCAGCTGGCCAGGATGTCCGGCGAGCAGATCCGCCAGCTCGTCGACGGCGCGGCGTACCTGTTCTCCAACGACTACGAGAAGGGCCTCATCGAGCAGAAGACCGGCTGGTCCGACGCCGAGGTGCTCGACCGGGTCGGCGTCCGGGTCACCACGCTCGGCCCGAAGGGCGCGGTCATCGACCGCAAGGGGGAGCCCTCGCTCCACGTGACCCCCGCTCCCGAGCTGGGCAAGGCCGACCCGACGGGTGTCGGCGACGCGTTCAGGGCCGGCTTCCTCGCGGGCGTCGCCTGGGGGCTGCCGCTGGAGCGGGCGGGCCAGATCGGCAACCTGACGGCCACGCACGTCCTGGAGCGGGTGGGCTGCCAGGAGTACGAGCTGGGCCAGCGGGTGTTCCTCGAGCGGTTCGCCGCCGCGTACGGCCAGCCGGCCGCCGACGAGGTCGCCCAGCACCTCCGCTGCCACTACGCCTGACCACCGGTCGACGGCCACCGGGTTCACCGGTGGCCGTCGGTCCTTCACGCCGCTGCGGCGGCATGTCGCTTCCTTCCGGCTTGCACGCCGGGGCGCCCGCCTCCTGGGCGGTCAGGTAGGCCGGGCCGTCCCCGGCCTACCTTTCGGTCTCCGCCGTGGCCGCGGGCGCGGTCAGGTCGCGTAGACCCGGTGGCAGAATTCGGCGAGCTTGTCGTCGGGCAGGTGCTTGGCGAGGTCCGCCTCGGTGATCATGCCGACGATGCGGTGCTGGTCGATCACCGGCAGCCTTCTGATCTGGTGCTCCTCCATGCGGGACAGCGCCTCTTCCACCGTCGCGTCGGCGGGGACCCAGACGAGGCCCGTCGCCATGTCGCCGGCCGTCGTGCGGGAGGGGTCGCGTCCCGACGCGATGCAGTTCACGACGATGTCCCTGTCGGTGATGATGCCCTTGAGGCGGTCGTCGGGCCCGCAGACGGGCAGCGCGCCGACGTTCATCTCGCGCATCATCTGAGCCGCGCGGTCGAGGGTTTCGTGAGCGGCGATGCACTCCACGCCCGGGTTCATGAGGTCACGCGCGGTGTTGTGCGGATGTCCGCTTGTCATGTGATCCCCCCTGAAGTCGATGACGGTGGTCCGTGAGGTTTCTACCCATTTGCACCCTTTGTGACCCTGGGAAGGCACCTCTCCGCCATGTCGCCGACATGCTCGGGTCGGCTGCCGCGGGAACAGGCCCGGCGGCTGGCGTCAGCCGGGGAGGTTGAGCAGCTTGCCGAGGAGCGCCGCCAGTTGCGAGCGCTCGTCGGGGGTGAGCACCTGGAAGGTGTCGTGGAGGAACGCGGGAACGGCCCCCTCCGCCGCGGCCAGCCGGTGCCGTCCCGCGTCGGTGATGGTGACCGCGTAGGAGCGCCGGTCGCGGGGATTGCGCTCGCGCCTGACGCACTCCGCCCGCTCCAGGTCGTCGCAGATCGTCACCATCACGCTGCGGTCGATGCGCAGCTCCTCGCTGAGCGCCTGCTGGGAGCAGGGGCCGACGTCGTCGAGCATCTTCAGCACCAGGTGCTGGCCCACACCGAGGCCCTGCCCGGCCGCGTGGGCGTCGGCCGCACGGGCGACAGAGGCCGAGGCCCGGCACAGCGCGATGTCGAGCCGCTCGCCGGCCAGCTTGGGAAAGTACGTCGGCCTGACCTGCATCGAAACCTCTCATCACCCTGGAGGTCCAGCCTAGCACTCTTCGTTTGACACCAGATCGTCTGTGCTCATACCGTTTGTAGCGCAGACCATGTCGACGCGCGGGCGCCTCAGGAGCGCGAACCGGCGGCGGTGCCGGGCGTGCCGTACGACGAGGTGATGCCGGCCGCGTTCGTGCCCGTGGCCTGCACCGTCGGCACAGAACTCAGGGCCGACCGCAGGTTCCCGCGCGAGCGGGTCCTGCCCCGGGAACGCCGGCAGGTCAGTAGTTGCGCCGCACGTGGATCGCCCAGCCGCCCGCGGGCAGCTCGTAGGTGCCCACGTGGGGATGCGACTTGAGCCTGCACCAGGCGGGCACGTCGGTGTAGGCGGCCGGATCGTCGGCCAGGACGGCGACGATGGCGTTCAGCGGGACGTGGTTGATCCGCTCGGCGAGCATGATGATCGGAATCGGGCACTTCTTGCCGAGCGCGTCGATGGTCAGGGTCGGCTGAGCTGCGACGGTCACGAGGCCCCCTTCGTCGGTCTCATGACCCCCGTGCCGCGTCCATGAACGACGACCCCGAACCCGGTCATACGACCCCTGCGTCTTGACGTATCCGGCGCACCATCTCAGGGAGGACGGCCAGGAACCGGTCCACCTCGGCGGCGGAAGCGCCCCTGGGCAGCGATACCCGGACGTTTCCATGAGTGAGCACGCCCATCGCCTCCAAAACGTGCGATGGACGAAGCGTACTAGCCGTGCACGAACTCCCGGACGATACCGCGAAACCCGCCTTGTCCAGCTCGGTGAGCAGCGCCTCCCCGTCGACGTAGAGGCAGGAGAAGGTGACGATGTGCGGCGCCCTGCCGACCGGGTCGCCGATCACCTCCACGTCGGGCACGAGCGTGGGGATCCGCTCCCTGATCGTGTCGACGAGGGCCGACAGGCGGGCGTTCTCCAGCGCCGCCTCCTCCCGCATCGCCGTCAGCGCCGCCGCCGCCGCGACGATCGACGGGACGTTCTCGAAGCCCGGCACCCGGCGCCGCTCACGCTCGTCCTCCGGCAGGAACGAGCGGAACCGGGTGCCCTTGCGTACGGCCAGCACCCCGACCCCCGCGGGCCCGCCCCACTTGTGGGCGCTCGCGGTCAGCACCGACCAGCCCTCCGGCACCGGCAGCCGGCCCGCGGTCTGGGCGGCGTCGACCAAAAGCGGCACCTCCAGCCGCCGGCACGCCGCCGCGGCCTCGGCGACCGGCTGCAGCGTTCCCACCTCGTGGTTGGCCGTCTGGAGGCAGGCCAGCGCCGTGCCCTCGGCCGAGACCGCCGCGGTGAAGGCGTCGAGATCGACGCGGCCCGCCAGGTCGACGCCGACGGTGGTGACCGTGCCGCCCTGGCTCTCGTGGACCGACGCTGCGTGCAGGACGCTGGAGTGCTCCACCGCGCTGGTGACGAGGTGACGTCCGGCCCTCCGCCTGCCGTGTAGGGTGCCCAGGACGCCGAGATGCACGGCCTGGGTGCCGGAAGAGGTGAAGGAGACCTCGTCCGGCCTGGCGCCGAGCGCCTCGGCCACCTCCGTGCGCGCCTGTTCGAGAAGCAGGTGGGCACGGCGGGCCTGGCCGTACAACCGCGCGGGGTCGGCCCAGCCCGCGTCCAGGGTCGCGATCAGCGCCTCGCGTGCCTGGGGATGCAGGGGCTCGGTCGATGCCGCGTCGAAGTAAGCCACATCGAGACATTAACGGGGGCGAGCGGGGAGCCGACCACCCCCCACGCTAATGTGTCTGCAATCAGCTGTGCATATGGAAATACGAGCGCCCAGGAGAGACTTCTGGGCTTCATCTGTGGGGTAGGCGATCCGTGAGTCCGACCCGCCGTACTGAGCGGCGTCCGTTGGGCCGGCGCAGAGTGTCCAGCGCCGCCGGTTTGGCGTTGCTGCTGGCCTCCGCGACGGCCTGTGCAAATGACGTGCCCGAGGCCGACTGGTCGCGTGGTCTTCTTCCTGAGGGTGCCACCGAGCAGGCTGACATCGTCACGAATCTGTGGAACGGGGCCTGGATCGCGGCGCTGGCCACGGGGCTCGTCGTCATCGTGCTGATCCTGTGGGCGTGCGCCTTCCACCGCAAGCGCAAGGCGTCGGCCGAGCTTCCTCCGCAGGTTCGCTACAACCTGCCGATCGAGATCCTGTACACGGTCGTGCCGCTCGTCATGGTGTCGGTGTTCTTCTTCTTCACCGCCCGCGACGAGAACGTGCTCATGGACACCTCGGCGCAGCCTGACGTCACGGTCCACGTGGAAGGGTTCCAGTGGAGCTGGCGGTTCACCACCGACGCCGGTGGCAAGACCGCCAAGGTCGTCGGCATGCCGGTCAGCGACTACCAGGCGCCCCAGTCGCCGGAGCTGGTGCTGCCGGTGAACAAGAAGGTGCTGTTCAAGCTCGACGCCGACGACGTGATCCACTCGTTCTGGGTGCCCGCGTTCATGTTCAAGCGCGACGTGATCCCCGGCATCTCCGGCGAGAAGAACAAGTTCATGATCACCACGTTGAACAAGCCTGGTGTCTACGCGGGCCGGTGCGCCGAACTGTGCGGCGTCGACCACAGCCGCATGCTCTTCAGGGTCAAGCTCGTCTCGCAGGCCGAGTTCGACCAGTACATGACGACCCAGGCTGGGAGAGCCCAGTGACCGCCATCCAAGCACCCTCAGTCTCGGCGCGGCCGACCCGCAAGGGCCTGGCCATCGCCAAGTGGATGTCCTCCACCGATCACAAGGTCATCGGGCATCTCTACCTCATCACGTCGTTCGTGTTCTTCCTCATCGGCGGCGTGATGGCGCTGATCATGCGCGCCGAGCTCGCCCAGCCGGGGCTGCAGGTCACCACGAACGAGCAGTTCAACCAGCTGTTCACCATGCACGGCACGATCATGCTGCTGATGTTCGCGACGCCGCTGTTCGCCGGCTTCGCCAACGAGCTGATGCCGCTGCAGATCGGCGCGCCCGACGTGGCGTTCCCCCGGCTCAACATGGTCAGCTACTGGCTCTACCTGTTCGGCAGCATCATCGCGGTCAGCGGATTCCTGACCCCGAACGGCGCGGCCAGCTTCGGCTGGTTCGCCTACACCCCGCTGTCGAACGCGATCAGCTCGCCCGGCGTCGGCGGTGACCTGTGGATCATGGGTCTGGCGCTGTCCGGTCTGGGCACCATCCTCGGCGCGGTGAACTTCATCACCACCATCATCTGCATGCGCGCGCCCGGCATGACGATGTTCCGGATGCCGATGTTCACCTGGAACATCCTGCTGACCAGCATGCTCGTGCTGATGGCCTTCCCGGTGCTGGCCGCCGCGCTGCTCGCGCTGGAGGCCGACCGCAAGCTCGGCACCCACATCTTCGCCTCCGAGACCGGTGGCGCGATGCTGTGGCAGCACCTGTTCTGGTTCTTCGGCCACCCCGAGGTCTACATCATCGCGCTGCCGTTCTTCGGCATCGTGACCGAGATCCTGCCGGTCTTCAGCCGCAAGCCGATCTTCGGTTACATCGGCCTCGTGGCCGCGACCATCGCCATCGCCGGTCTGTCGATCACCGTGTGGGCGCACCACATGTTCGCCACCGGCCAGGTCCTGCTGCCGTTCTTCTCGTTCATGACGTTCCTCATCGCGGTTCCGACGGGCGTGAAGTTCTTCAACTGGATCGGCACGATGTGGCGAGGCCATCTGAGCTTCGAGTCGCCGATGCTGTTCTCGGTGGGCTTCCTGATCACCTTCCTCCTCGGCGGTCTGACCGGCGTCATCCTGGCCTCCCCGCCGCTGGACTTCCAGATCAGCGACAGCTACTTCGTCGTGGCCCACTTCCACTACGTGGTCTTCGGCACCGTCGTGTTCGCGATGTTCGCCGGCTTCTACTTCTGGTGGCCGAAGTTCACCGGCCGGATGCTCAACGACAAGCTCGGCAAGGTGCACTTCTGGTTGCTGTTCATCGGCTTCCACACCACCTTCCTCGTCCAGCACTGGCTGGGCATGGTGGGCTTCCCCCGCCGTTACGCCGACTACGCTCCGACCGACGGCTTCACCGACCTGAACCTCATCTCGTCGGTGGGCGCCTTCATCCTCGGCGCCTCGACCCTGCCGTTCTTCTACAACGTCTGGAAGACCTGGCGCAGCGCGCCCAAGGTCACCGTCGACGACCCGTGGGGCTACGGCGGCTCGCTCGAGTGGGCGACCTCCTGCCCGCCGCCGCGGCACAACTTCACCTCGCTGCCGCGCATCAGGTCCGAGCGTCCCGCGTTCGACCTGCACTACCCGCACGTGTCGGCCAAGCCGCAGGAGGTTGAGGCCTGATGAAGGTTCAGGGTTGGCTGTTCCTGCTCTGCGGACTGTTCTTCGCGGGCGTGGACGTCGTCTACTGGTTCTGGTCTAAGGAGCCCGTCGGCACCACGGCCATGGCCATCTCGGTCGGCTTCGCCTTCATGATCGGCTACTACCTGATGTTCACGGCTCGCCGTATCGGCGACCAGCCGGAGGACAACAAGACGGCCGAGATCAGCGACGGCGCCGGGGAGATCGGCTTCTTCAGCCCGAGCAGCTGGTGGCCGCTGTTCGTCTGCCTCGCGGCGGCGTTCGCGTTCGTCGGCTTCGTGATCGGCCTGTGGATGTTCCTGATCGGCGTCTTCATGGTGATCATGGCGATGGTCGGCTTCGTCTTCCAGTACTACCGGGGTAACTTCTCCCACTGATCCGACCAGCACAGAAGCGGGTGCCCTGTCCGAGGGCGCCCGCTTTTGGTGTTTTTTACTCCATGCCGAATGTGGCGAAACGATCACTGCGGGTAGTAAGGGGGCGTTAGGGCTTCGACGGAGAGGGGAGTACCCGTGGGGCGGATGACTCAAGGATCGGCTGGAGTTCTGGCCCTCGCCGTACTCGCAGCGTGCTCGGCAGGCAGCACCACGGGCGGGGCCTCGCCCAGCGCGGCGCCACCGCCCGCGAGTGTGGCGATCGTCCCTGCCGACAGGTCGGGCAACGTGCCGACCGGCCAGACCGTCCTGGTCACGGCCCGCGGTGGCACGCTCAGGGACGTCACCGTCACCGGACCGTCCGGCGGTCTGGAGGGCGAGCTCAGCGCGGACCGCACGAAGTGGCGCAGCAAGCGGTACAGCCGCCCCGGCACGACCTACACCGTGAGCGCGCTCGTGGCCAACCCCGCCGGTCAGACGACCAGGACCACCAGCACCTTCACCACGGTCAAGGCGCACGGTACCTTCGGCATCGAGCAGCTGCTGCCGCACAAGGACGACACCGGCCTGACGGTGGGCGTCGGCATGCCGATCATGATCACGTTCGACAAGGACGTCACGGACCGCGTGGCCGTCGAGCGGAACCTGGTCGTCAAGACGTCCAAGCCGGTCCAGGGCGCCTGGCACTGGTTCGACGACCGGCACGTGGACTTCCGGCCGAAGACCTACTGGCCCGCCCGCACCAAGGTCCGCCTCGAGGCGCGCCTGGCCAACGTGCCCGGCGCCCCCGGCATCTACGGCAAGCGCGACTACACCCTCGACTTCACCGTCGGCAGGTCGCAGATCACCTCCGGCAGCACCGGCAACCACCACCTCGTGGTGAAGCGCGACGGCAAGGTCGTCAGGAACATGCCGATGAGCGCCGGCCAGGGCGGGGAGTGGAAGTACTACACCACCTCCGGCATCCACCTGGCGATGTCGAGGGAACCGGTGACGGTCATGACCTCGCCGGGGATCGGGCCCGGGCAGGCCGGCTACTACCAGCTGACGGTCTACAACACCGTGCGGATCTCCAACTCGGGCGAGTACGTGCACAGCGCGCCCTGGTCGGTCGGGTCGCAGGGGTACTCCAACGTCAGCCACGGGTGCGTGAACGTCAGCCCCGAGAACGCGGCGTGGTTCATCAAGAACACCCTGATCGGTGACCCGATCGTCATCACCGGGTCCCCGCGCCCGCTCGAGCCGACCAACGGGTGGGGCCACTGGCAGGAGAACTGGAAGGAGTGGCTGCAGTGGAGCTCGCTGAAGTCGATGACCACCGAGGCGCTGTAGCGCCGTCGCCCTAGTGGAGCGGGAGACGGGCGCGCACCGCGTGCCCGTCGGCGTGCCCCTCGACCGTGAGGGAGCCGCCGACGAAGGCGGCCCGCTCCCGCGCCGCCTGCCCGATGGGCCTGGAAGGCCCGTCGTCGCTCACCAGGACCTCCAGGAGGCGCCGCCGCCACCCGCAGGGTCACCGTGGCCCTGGACGCGCCCTCGGCGTCTCTGAGGGCCTCCTGAACGATCCGAAAGGCGGACAGTTCCACCCCCGGCGCGGCCGGCGCGGGGGAGCCGTCCTGGACGAGGTCCACCGGCAGGCCCCTCCCGCGCATCTCCTGAAGCAGGTCGGGCAGGTCGTCGAGACAGGGCTGCGGGGTGCGCGAGGGCGGAACACCGGTGAAGGCGCTCAGGACGCCGAGCATGCGCTGCAGCTCGCCGAGCGCCTGGCGGCCTGACTCCTCCGCGTCCTTGAGCGTGTCGGCGGCCCTGCGCGCGTCCCTGCCCATGGTCATCCGGCCCGCGCCGATGCCGAGGGTCATGACGCTGACCCGGTGCGCCACGACCTCGTGCAGCTCCTGCACGATCAGGGCGCGCCGTACGGTCTGCGCGCGGGCGCGCCGTTCGGCGGCCAGCTCGGCCGCGGAACGGGCGCGCAGCCGGAGCAGAAGGACGACTGCGGGGCACAGGACTACCGTGGTCACGGCGGCCAGCCATGACAGGAGAGGCGGCATGGCCGGGAGCGTAGGCGCGGGTCCCGTGCGGCGCATCCGCTCGGCGGTGGATCTTCACTCCACCCCCGAGCGTAGGGCGGGCCGTCGCGGGTGGCTCCTCGGCGGCCCGGCGCGGCCACCACCGGGCCGGGGAAGGGGCTCAGGCCATGCTGAGGGCGCGGCTGACCTCGACCCACCGGTCGAGCGTCGCCGCGGCGCGCCCCGAGTCGACCGCCTGTACGGCACGCGCGTAGCCGTCGATCATCGCCGAGTCGAGGTCGTCGCCGGGACCGTCGGCGGCCACCAGCGCGGCCGCGGCGTTGAGCAGCACCGCGTCACGCACCGGGCCGGTCTTCCCGCGCAGCAGGTCGTGCACCGCCTGGGCGTTGAACGCCACGTCGCCGCCGCGCAGCGCGCCCACCTCCGCGCGGGGGATCCCCAGCACCGCAGGGTCGAACACGGTCTGCGTCGCGCTGCCGTCGCGCACCACCCACACCGTGGAGGTGGTGGCGATGGTCAGCTCGTCGAGCCCGTCGTCGCCGCGGAACACCAGGGCCGAGACGCCGCGCTCGGCGAAGACGCCGGCCAGGACGGGCAGCATGCGGGCGTCGTAGACGCCGATGGCCTGCGCGGACGGGCGGGCCGGATTGGTCAGGGGGCCCAGGAAGTTGAAGATCGTCGGGACGCCCAGCTCCTTGCGCGGCGGACCGGCGAAGCGCAGCGCCGGGTGGTAGACGGGCGCGAAGCAGAACGCGATGCCCGCCTCGGCCGCCACCCGCGCGGTCGCCTCGGGCGGCAGGTCGAGCTTGATGCCGAGGTACTCCAGGACGTCCGCGGCGCCGCAGGAGGAGGAGGCGGCGCGGTTGCCGTGCTTGACCACGCGCGCGCCGGCGGCGGCGGCGACGATGGCCGCCATCGTGGAGACGTTGACCGTGTGCGCGCGGTCGCCGCCCGTGCCCACGATGTCGACGACGGGCCCCTCCACCCGCAACGGGGTGGCCAGCTCGAGCATCGTCCTGGCCAGGCCGGTCACCTCGGCGACGGTCTCGCCCTTGGCCCGCAGCGCGACCGCGAACCCGGCGATCTGCGCGGGGGTGGCCGAGCCCGACATGATCTCCCGCATCGCCCACGCCGTCTCGTCGGCGGTCAGGTGTTCCCCCGCCAGGAGGGCTGACAGCAGTGCGGGCCAGGTGGTGCGAGCGTCCATGGGAGAACCTACTTCGCGTTGAGTCGGGTCGAGGAGCGCTGCCGCATCAGGGTCGCGACGGCGTCGGCGACCGCGATCGGCTCCAGCGGCTGCGGCAGGACGGCGTCGGCGCGCGACCAGTTGGCCAGCCAGCGGTCGTCCTTGCGGGCGACGAGCAGCAGGATCGGCGGGCAGTCGTAGACCTCGTCCTTGGCCTGCTTGCTGACTCCCATGCCACCGGCGGGCTGGGCCTCACCGTCGAGCACGGCGACGTCGATCGTGCCCGAGTCGAGCAACTGCAGGACCTTCGGCTGGGTGGCGCACTCCACGATCTCCACCAGCGGGACGTCGGCTGCGGGACGGCGCCCGATGGCCTGCCGTACCTGGTCGCGGGTCCTGGCGTCGTCGCTGTAGACGAGGACCCTCATGGTGTCGTCGGTGCTCACGGTCACAGCTCACTATCAGTGGTAGCAGTATGGTCACCTGGGATCGTACCGGTGCCTTCAGGCGGAAACCCAGGCCGCCGGGGTCGGCGGGCGTTTTGCACTAATTCTCCCAGGCTGGGGGTGTGGGCGGACCCCCTAACGGGGGGTCGTGCGGCGACCCGACCACCAGAGCCGCAATAATGCTGCCCGTGGCGACAGCATCCGCAATTACGACGACGACAGCTCACGCGTCCCGGCGACCGAACCTGGTCAGCGTCGGGACGATCGTGTGGCTGTCCTCTGAGCTCATGTTCTTCGCGGCGCTGTTCGCGATGTACTTCACCATCCGGTCAGTGAGTCTCGGCCAGGGCAAGGCCTGGCCCGAGGCAGAGCTGAACATTCCGTTCTCTACGGTCAACACGATCATCCTGGTCCTGTCGAGTGTGACGTGTCAGCTTGGCGTGTGGGCCGCGGAAAAGGGTCAGGTCGGCAAGCTCCGCTTCTGGTACTTCGTCAGCTTCATCATGGGCGCCGTCTTCGTCGGCGGCCAGATCTACGAGTACATGCAGCTCGCTCATGAGGGCGCGACGCTTTCCGCGAACCCGTACACCTCGGTGTTCTACCTGACCACGGGCTTCCACGGCCTCCACGTGACCGGTGGACTGATCGCGTTCCTGTTCATGCTGGGACGCACGTACGCCGCGAAGCGCTTCACACATGAGCAGGCGACCAGCGCGATCGTCGTGTCCTACTACTGGCACTTCGTTGACGTGGTCTGGATCGGCCTTTTCGCGACCATCTACATCATTCAGTAAGGAAACGGGGATCTCTGTGACTAGGATCACCGCTCGGCGGCGGCATCCGCTCGCGAGATACGCCGTCCTGCTTTTCGCGTTGGCGCTGGTCGGGGGGGTGTATACCCTCATCTCGCCGACCGGCAGGCCGGCGGACGCCGCTCTGGCGGCCGGCAAGGCCGACGACGTCGCTGAAGGCAAGAGCCTGTTCCAGGCGCACTGCTCGAGCTGTCATGGCCTCAACGCCGAGGGCACTTCCACCGGACCCACGCTCGTCGGCGTGGGCGCGGCGGCAGTCGACTTCCAGGTGAGCAGCGGCCGCATGCCCGCCGCCAACCCTGGTGCCCAGGCACCGCGCAAGCCGGTGCCCGCCTGGGTCAACGAGGACACCACCCGCCAGCTCGGCGCCTTCGTGCAGTCGCTCGGCGGCGGTCCCGTCGTGCCCGACAAGAACGCCGTCGACGCCGCGCAGGGTGACGTGGCCAGGGGTGGTGAGCTCTTCCGCGCCAACTGCATCCAGTGCCACAACTGGACGGGGGCCGGCGGTGCGCTCACCCAGGGCAAGTACGCGCCGAACCTGAACCAGGCGACGCCCACCCAGATCTACGAGGCGATGGCCACGGGACCGCAGGCGATGCCGGTCTTCAACGACTCCACGATCACTCCCAAGGAGAAGCGCGACATGATCGCGTACATCGTGGATGTGCGCGAGCAGAAGGACCCCGGAGGCTTCGGACTCGGCCGCATCGGCCCGGTCACCGAGGGCCTCGTGGCGTGGCTCGTGGGCATCAGCGCCCTCGTGCTGGCCGCCATCTGGATCACCGCTAAGAAGCGACAGGCGTCATGACAGACAACGGACATGAGATCGAGCAGCCGGACGAGCGCGTCCCCAAGCGCGTCATCGGCACTCCTCCGCACGGCAAGACCCTGATCCCCGCGGAGCAGAAGCCGGTGGACGTGGAGGTTCCCGGCGTCTACTTCCCCGACGAGGGCAAGGCCCGCAAGGGCGAGAGGATCGTGGCGCTCTGCTTCACGATCACCTTCATCGCCGCCCTCGTGTTCATCGTCAACTACGTGGTCTTCCAGGTAGGCGACGTCGACAGCACGGCGGTCTCCAACTTCGCGCTCGGCGCGCCGCTGACCGTGGCCCTGCTCGGCCTCGCGGTCGGCATCGTGGTGTGGGTCCGTCAGGTCATGCCGAAGTACACGCTGGTCCAGGAGCGCCACCCGATGGCCTCCGACGACCCCACCAGGCGTTACGTCGCCGAGACGTTCCTGCAGGGCGCCAAGGAGAGCGGCCTGGCCAAGCGGCCGCTGCTGCGCCGTACGCTGCTGCTGGCCTCGGCCCCGCTCGGGCTGATCCCGCTGGTGCTGATGCGTGACCTCGACAACTCCAAGATGCCCGCCTCGGCCTTCCAGAAGGAGCTCCGCCACACCGTGTGGGGCACCAAGAGCAAGGAGGGCAAGCCGCTCAAGCTCGTCGTCGAGGGCACGGGTCAGCCGATCCGCGCCGCCGACTTCAACTCGCCCGGCGGCATCCTGTCGGTGGTTCCCGAGGGCTACGAGCACGACCTCAACGCCCTGGCGAAGGCCACGCTCATCCTGATCAAGTTCCGTCCCGAGGAGATCAAGTCGGGCACGAACCTGAACTGGACCCACGACGGGATCGTGGCCTACTCCAAGATCTGCACGCACGTCGGCTGCCCCGCGGCCCTGTACGAGCAGACCACCCACCACATCCTGTGCCCCTGCCACCAGTCGACGTTCGACGCCGCCGACGGCGCCAAGGTCATCTTCGGCCCGGCCGCCAGGCCGCTGCCCCAGCTGCCCATCGGCGTCGACGAGCAGGGCTACCTCATCGCCAAGGGCGACTTCGCGGTGCCCGTCGGTCCCAGCTTCTGGGAGCGCGGCGACGCCGAGGCGAAGGTCAGGTCCGAGGGAGGCCACGCGTGAGCGACGACCTGAAGACGGTTCCCAAGGCCATCGGCGGCACGTCGAGCTACATCGACGACCGGATCGGCGCGGGCACCTTCCTCCAGCGCAACCTGCGCAAGATCTTCCCCGATCACTGGTCGTTCCTGCTCGGTGAGATCGCGCTCTACTCGTTCGTCATCCTGCTGCTGAGCGGTACGTTCCTGACGTTCTTCTTCAAGCCCAGCATGATGCACGTCATCTACGACGGCCCCTACGAGCCGCTCAAGGGCGTGATGATGTCGGAGGCCTACGCCTCCGCACTGGAGATCAGCTTCGAGGTCCGCGGCGGTCTGCTCATGCGGCAGATCCACCACTGGGCCGCCCTGCTGTTCGTGGCCGGCATGATGGTGCACATGCTCCGCGTGTTCTTCACGGGTGCATACCGCAAGCCGCGCGAGCTGAACTGGATGATCGGTGTCCTGCTGCTGACGCTCGCGCTGGCCGAGGGTCTGACCGGCTACTCGCTGCCGGACGACCTGCTGTCGGGCGCGGGTCTGCGCATCACCGAGGGTGTGGCGATCTCGCTGCCGCTCGTCGGCACCTACATCACCTTCTTCCTGTTCGGCGGGGAGTACCCGGGCGAGGACGTCATCTCCCGGTTCTACTCGCTGCACATCCTGCTCATCCCGGGCATCCTGCTGGCCCTCATCTCGGCTCACATGGTGCTCATGTGGGTGCAGAAGCACACGCAGATGCCGGGCAAGTCGCGCAACAACCACAACGTGGTCGGCGCGCCGTTCTACCCCGCCTTCATGCTCAAGGCCGGCGCGTACTTCCTGTTCACCTTCGCGGTGATCGCTGGACTGGCGACCTTCGCGCAGATCAACCCGATCTGGGCGTTCGGTCCCTACACGCCTGCCGACATCTCGGCCGGTTCGCAGCCCGACTTCTACATGGGCTTCCTGGAGGGCTCCCTGCGGTTGATGCCGCCGTGGGAGATCAACCTGTTCGGGAGCAGCGAGGCCGGCACGCTGCCGCTGAGCGTGATCATCCCGGCGCTGGTGCCGATGGGCATCATCATGACCGGGCTGGCCCTCTACCCGTTCCTCGAGCGGTGGGTCACCGGCGACAACCGCGAGCACCACATCGCGGACCGTCCCCGCAACAACCCGCACCGCACCTCGATCGGCATGGCCGCCATCGCCTTCTACGGCGTGCTGTGGCTGCTCGGCGCCAACGACGAACTGTCGGCCAACTTCCACATCAGCCTGAACTGGACGACCTACATCGGCCGGGTCATGGTGTTCGTGGCTCCGGTGATCGCCTACATCGTGACCTACCGGATGTGCCTCGGCCTGCAGCGTTCCGACGCCGCGATCATCGGGCACGGCGTGGAGTCGGGTGTGATCAAGCGGCTGCCGCACGGTGAGTTCATCGAGATCCACACGCCCGCGGCGGACGACATCGAGGCCCACATGCGCGGCAAGGAAGCCATCCCGCAGGTGGACGTCGACGCCGACACCGACGGCATCCCGCCCAAGGGGATGCGCGGCCCGCTCGGCAAGCTGCGCGGGAGCATGTCGAAGGCGTACGGCGGGGAGAAGATCCCGCTGGACGACGGTCACGGACACGGTCACGGCGACGAGCACGCCGAGATCACCTCCGGCGACGACCGCAGCCTGACGCACTAGTCTCGCCACACGAAACGCCCCGGCCCGGACACCATCCGTCCGAGCCGGGGCGTTTCCCTTTCCCGCCGACCACCTCCCACGGGCCCCTCACCTGGGCCCCTCACCGCAGGCGCTTCCACGGCGGCCTTCACCGCATGCGGTTCCCTTCAGGGCGAGTGGCTTCCTTTGCCTGGCGTCTTCTTCAGCGCGGGCGGTTTCCTTCGCCCGACGTCTTCCACCGCGGGCGGCTTCCTTCCCCCACCGTGTCCTCGCCGCGGGCGTGTTGTCCGCCCTCCCGTACGGCAAGCCGGGTCAACGCCACCGCAGGCGCGTGGCCGGGGCCCGTCCATCACGCCACTCCAGCGGGACTCCGGCCGGCCGCCGTCACGTCGCCCGCGATGCCCGCTGTCCGTCTCCCAGGCCGGCCACGTGCGCTCGGTGACGCGTATCCCTGGAAAGAGGCCGGCCACGTGCGGAGGGTGGCGCCTGGCCCGGCTTGCCGTACGGGCCGGGTGGATGCCTGGAAGCGAAGCGCGCCGGGCACCCGCTCGGCACTCACGCACGCGCGCGGAGGGACGCGCGCCCACGATCGACGGGTCGGCGCTCGTCGGGGTCAGCGCGGGGAGAAGCGGCGCTCGTCGGGGACCGGCACACGTCAGGGACGTCAGGAGTCGAGGCGCGCAAGGGCCGGCGCCTGCTGGTGGTCAACGCAGGTCAGGGACGCCGGAATGGACGGGCGACGGTCGGTGCCCGCCGGGGATCAAGGCACGTCCAGGGAGACCGGGGTGCCGGGAGCGAGAGGTCCGCTGCGCCATGGGGAGGCCGCCGTACCATGGGGCGCCCGGTGCCGCCGGGCGGTGCGGGCATTCGGGCTGGGGCCGCCGAGGAGAAAGGGGACCGCCGTGCGGGCGGTCGGATGGGGGCCGCCGATGGGGAGGGGGCGCGCGGGTCGGTCGACCGGTGAAGAAGGGGCGTTCGGGTCAGTCGGATTCGGTGAGGCCGATGGAGAAGGCGGCGTCGAGGTCGTGCTTGGAGTAGGTGCGGAACGCGATGTGCGTCGAGGTGTCGAGCACGCCGGGCACCTTGTTCAGCCGCCCGGGGATGACCTCGGCGATCTCCTCGTAGGCGGCGACGCGCACGATGGCCAGCAGGTCGTATTCGCCGGTGATCGAGTAGACCTCGCTGACGCCGTCGATCTCGGCGATCGTCTGCGCGATCTCCGGGATCCGGTCGACCTCGGCGTTGATGTGAACGATTGCCGTGACCATGCACCAACTGTATCGGGTCACCGCAACGGTCGTCCCTCGCGGCGACTGCGGTGGTCGAGGCGCTGGTAGGCCAGGTCGATGCGGGCCTTGTGGCGGGCGGCGCCGTGGGCGGGCAGCGCCCATTCGCCGTCGACCTCGACCAGGCGCACTCCCGGCGACTCCAGCCAGCGCAGGATGCACTCGGTCTCCTCGGCGCTGGCGGCGTGGATGGGGCCGGGGCCGGGGATGACGACCTCCGCGGTGGCGACGAGCTTCTCGACGAAGGGCGTGGGGTGGGCGCCGCGCGGCATGTGGGCGGCGGCGGTGAGCCTGCCGTAGCGGATGACGTGGATGTCCCAGCCGCCGTCGAAGGCGGGGCTGGCAGCGACCATCTGCGGGATGCGGGTCAGGGAGGTGAGGCGCTGCATCCGGGCCGCGGTGCGGACGTAGGAGGCGAGCCGGTCGCGGTCGACGGAGGCCTCCTCGTAGCGTTGCTCGACCGACAGGCGCTCCATACGGGCCTCGAGCGCGGTGAAGACGAGGGAGACGTCGGTGGCCATGGCCCTGCGGGCGCTGGCGACGTGGACGGCGTAGTCGGCGGGCGTCTCCAGCCCCTCGCACGGGGCGCCGCACCGGCCCATCTCGTGCAGCACGCAGGCGGGCCGCCGGGTCCTGAGGGTGAGGCGTTCGGTGCACTGGCGCAGCGGCACGGCGTCGTGGAGCGCGGTGCGGGCGTCGTCGGCGGCCTTGGCGCTGGTGAAGGGGCCGAGGTAGGCGGCGCCGTCGTCCTTGAGCTCGCGCACGATCGACAGGCGGGGGAAGGGCTCGTCGGTCAGCTTGAGCCAGACCACCTTCTCGGGAAAGCGTGACCTGCGGTTGTAGCGGGGTTTGGCGCCGCCGATCAGGCGCAGCTCCCTGACCTCGGCCTCCAGCGGGGTGGCGCAGACGATGTGGCGGACCTGCTCGGCGATGCCGATCATCTCGCGGATGCGGGGCCTGGTCTCGCTGGCGGTGAAGTAGGAGCGGACGCGGTTGCGCAGGTTGGTGGACTTGCCGATGTAGAGGACCTCGCCGCGGGCGTCCTCGAACAGGTAGACGCCGGGGGCGTGGGGCACGGTCTCGGCCAGGTGGCGCTTGCGCTGCTGCTCGGGCGTGGGGGCGCGGACGAACGACTTGAGCTCTTCGAGCGTGTGGACCTGGAAGGACCCGGCACGGGCGATCAGGCCGTGGAGCACGTCGACGGTCGCCCTGGCGTCCTGCAGGGCGCGGTGGCAGGGCTCGACGGGGCTGTGGAAGAACCTGGCGAGCGTGGAGAGCTTCGCGTTGGGGATCTCGTCGCGGGTCAGCACCCTGCGCGCCAGGTCGACGGTGTCGACGACCGGATTGGCGGGCGGCGGGTAGCCCTGCGCGGCGCAGGCGGCCTTGATGAAGCCGGTGTCGAAGGCGGCGTTGTGGGCGACCAGCGTGGCGCCGGAGATGAACTCCAGGAAGCTGGGCAGCACCGACTCGATGCGCGGGGCGGCCATCACCATCGCGTCGGTGATGCCGGTCAGCACGGAGATGAACGGCGGGATGGGACCGCCGGGGTCGACGAGCGTGGCGAACTCGCCGAGCACCTCGCCCGCGCGCACCTTGACCGCGCCGATCTCGGTGATCGCGTGCTCCTGCGCCGAGCCGCCGGTCGTCTCCAGGTCGAAGACCACGAAGGTGACCTCGCTCAGCGGGGTGCCGAGCTCGTCGAGAGTGCCTTGAACCGCGTCCACGTTCCAAGACCATAGAGAGGCGGACCGACAGTTATCGGGGCGACCCGGCGATCGACGGATTGATCTGCGCGCCCGGGTTCGCGGTGGGCGACGATCCGGGCGGACCTCATCATGGGAGATTATTCGTTACTCTCCCCTGTATGTCCGGGGGACGACTCGCCGGCCGCTACACCCTGATCAGGCCGCTGGGCAGCGGCGGGATGGGCAAGGTCTGGCTGGCCAGAGACGAGATGCTCGACCGCGAGGTGGCGGTCAAGGAGCTCACCCTGCCCGAAGGGCTCGACGAGCAGGGCAGGGCCGAGGCCGTGGCCAGGGCCGCACGCGAGGCGCAGGCCACCGCCCAGCTGCGGCACCCCGGCGTGGTCGCGCTCCACGACGTCCTGGTCGAGTACGGCAGGCCGTGGCTGATCATGGAGTTGTTGCGCGGCCGCACGCTCGGCGACGCGATCGCCCAGGAGGGCCCGATGCCGCCCGCGACGGTCGCCAGGATCGGCGCGGACGTGCTGGAGGCGCTGACCGCCGCCCACTCGCGCGGCCTGCAGCACCGCGACGTCAAGCCGGGCAACGTCTTCCTCACAGACAGCGGCCGGGTCGTGCTGACCGACTTCGGCATCGCCAGGCAGGAGGGCCAGGCGACGCTGACCCAGGCCGGCCTGATGATCGGCTCGCCCGGGTTCATCGCGCCCGAACGCCTGGAAGGCGAGCCGGGCGGACCGGCGAGCGACCTGTGGTCCCTGGGCGCCACGCTGTTCGCCGCGGCCGAGGGTGTCTCCGCCTACGAGGGCACGGCGATGGAGCGGATCAGGGCGACGCTGACCGCGCCGCCGCGCCCGCCGTACCTGGCCGGGCCGCTGGCGCCCGTGCTGACCGCGATGATGGCCAGGCACCCGGCGGCGCGGCCCGATCCGTGGAGCACCGTCCACGCGCTGCGCCAGATCGCCTCGGGGCAGGAGGCTCCGTCGCTGACGCGCCAGGACCTGACCGTCCCCGGAAGGCTCGGCCGGCCGCGCCGCGGACGCCTGCGGTGGCTCCTGCCTGCGGGCGCCGTGGTGGTCGCGGGCGCGGTGGCCGCCGTCCTGTTCCTGTGGAAGGGCGGCGCCACGGCCACGCCCACCGCGTTCACACTGCCCGTGGACCTGTGCGGGCTGCTCACCCCGTCCCAGGTCGGCGAGGCGCTGGGCACCGGCCAGCCGCCCAAGGGCACGCAGAACGTGGCGGAGGGCGACGACAGCCTCGGCGTCGCCTGCGACTGGACCGTCAACGGCAGGGGCGTGTCGCTGACCGCGCAGCGCGACTCCGACACCCCGCAGCCCTGGGCGATGACCGCCGAGTCCGCCCACCGGCTGATGGAGAGCCAGCGGGTGTGGATCGGCAAGTACAAGGAACTGCAGTGGTCGTGGAAGGAGATCGGCGCCAAGGGGCCGTTCACCGCGCAGATCGGCAAGGCGCAGCCGCTGCAGGGCGTGGGCGAGGAGGCCTACACCTACGAGCTGAGCGCCCACGGCAGGGTCCACACGGCCGTCGTCATGTACCGCGTGGCCAACCTGGTCATGCAGGTGGAGTACACGACGCTGGCCAGCAGGCCCACCGACGAGCAGGTCAGGGAGAGCGCGCTGACCATCGCCCGGCACACCGAGCAGGCGCTGCGGAGCGGGGGCTAGCGACGTGCACTACCTGCTCTCCGGCCGGTACCGGCTGACCGAACGGCTCGGCGAGGGCGGCGCGGGCACGGTGTGGCGCGCCCTCGACGAACGGCTCGGCCGCGAGGTGGCCGTCAAGCAGGTCCGCATCCCGCAGCAGCTCGACGCGGCGGGCCGGGCGGCCTTCGTCGAGCAGGCCATCCACGAGGCCAGGTCGGCGGGCCGGCTGCGTGACCCCTCGATCGTCATGGTCCACGACGTGGTGCTCGACCAGGACCTGCCGTGGATCGTCATGGACCTGGCGACGGGGCGCTCCCTCGACAAGATCATCAAGGAGACCGGGCCGCTGCCTCCGCACATCGTGTCGCGCATCGGCCTGCAGATGCTGTCGGCGCTGGAGGTGGCCCACGCGCACGGCATCCTCCACCAGGACGTCAAGCCGGCCAACATCCTGCTGGACGCCGACGGCACCGCGATGCTCACCGACTTCGGCGTGGCCGCGCCCGTGGGCGGCGTCGGCGGTGGCGGGTCGCCCGGATACATGGCGCCCGAACGGCTCAACGGCCTGCCCGCGGGCCCGGCCTCCGACCTGTTCTCGCTGGGCGCGAGCCTCTACACCGCGGTCGAGGGGAAGCCGCCCTTCCACCGGGAGATGCAGGCCGCGGTGGCCGCCGCAGTCCTGCTGCACGACCCGCCGCCGCCCGAGCGGGCGGGCCGCGACCTGGGCAGGCTGATCCTCGACCTGCTGGCCAAGCAGCCCGAACGGCGCCCGCACGCGCGTGAGGTCCGGGAGCGGCTGACGAGCTCGGCGCACACCGCCCCGGTCGCCTACCGGCCGCGCCGCCGGTGGAAGCTGCCCGCGGCGCTGGCGGTCGCCGGGGCCGCCGCCGTGGGCGGGCTGGTCTACGCCCTCGCCGTCGCCGGGCCCGGGCAGGCCGGACAGGGCAGGTTCGCCGGCGTGCCCGACGCCTGCGCGCTGCTCAGCGACGCCCAGGCCCGCGCCCTGCTGGGCGGCGAGATGCGCAGGGACGCGCCGATGCCCGGCGGCTGCAGGTGGAAGGTGTGGCGAGGATCCGGCGAGGAGCGCTCGATCAGCCTGCGGCTGACCGCGCACCGGCCGCAGGACGGCCACGACGGGCCGGGGGTGGCGGCGCTGGTGTTCGACGCCGACCGTGGGGCCGCCGCCGCGTCCGACGGCACGTCGTTCCGGAAGACCACCTACAAGATCAGGGACGTCCAGGGGGTGGGCGAGGCGGCCTTCGCCCAGGACAGCTTCCAGACCCACCAGGTGGGGCAGGGCCGTACCGGCCAGGTGTGGTACCGCGTGGCCCTGCGCGACAGCAACCTCACCGCGGAGGTCGTCTACCACATCCAGGACGCGAGGCAGGCCGACGCGGCTGGCCAGCGGGTGGCCGAGACGGCCGCGCGGCAGGTCACATCCTCGCTTCGAGGCTGACAGGTGCGAGTCAACCGCCATCAGGACGGCTAGCATCCATGCCCATGTCTTGGAATCAGGACGATCCCCCGCCTACCAACCCGTACCGCGCACCGGACTGGCAGTTCCAGCAGGTGCCGACGATGCCGGCGCAGCCACCGTCCCCGCCGCCGAAGCGACGGGGATGGGTGCTGCCGGTGGTGGCGGGAGGGGCCGCGGTCGTGCTGATCGCCGGCGGCGCGGGCGCCTTCCTCCTGTACGGCAGGCCCACCGCCGCCGACGAGCCCGCCAAGCCCACACCGGTCTCCCCTTCGGCCGGCGTCACGGCATCGGCCACGGGGTCGGCCACCGCGCCCGCCGCCGCGCCGACGCTCGACGCCTGCGCCATGCTTCCCCCCGCCGAGGCCGAGCGCCTGGTGCCCGGCGCGACGGTGGACAAGCGCTCCAGGGACTCCGACTACGCCGTCGTCTCCTCCTGCGACTGGACCAACCGCCGCATCTCCTACGGCGAGTTCTGGCGCAGCCGCGAGATCAGGATCAACGTCTCCCAGTACCGGTCCGACGGGCCCAAGACGGGCAGGGCGGAGGCGCAGCAGGCGCACGAGGCCGAGCGCGGCTTCTTCTCCTACAAGGCGACCAGCAAGGACAAGGACGCGAAGCCGGGGGAGAAGAACTACTACTCGCCCCTCAAGGAGTACGCGGGGGTGGGAGACGGCGCCTTCGGCCAGTACACCTGGCGGCGCGACAAGCTGCTGTGGTACTCGTTCGGCGAGGGCCGCGTCCGGGTCGACGACCTCGTCATCGAGGTGCACTACCAGGCCAGCCAGCAGCGCAAGGAGGCCAAGCTGCTGACCAACGAGAGCGTCCAGTCGGTCAGCGAGGAGAACGCCCTGCGCGAGGTCGGCGTTTTGCTGACCCACCTGGCCAAGGCGGCGGCCGAGTGGAAGAAGGCCCATCCGGCCGTCCTGGCCACGGTCGCGCCCAGCGCGTCGCCGTCCCCTTCGCCCGCCCCGACCCCGTCGTCGACGCCCACCGTGCTGGCCCAGATGCCCGAGGCGTGCAAGCGGATGGCGCCCGCGATGATCAAGCTGGTGCCCGGCGCGACCGAGCGGGCCAGGGGCAACGACGCCGTCGGCGTGAAGGAGACCGAGTGCCGCTGGCTCAACCTGAAGGCCCCCGCCGGCCAGGGCCGGCGCGGGATCCGCAGCGCGCTCGTCACGGTCCAGGTGTTCAGCAACCGGGCGGGCGCCGGGGATCCGACCGCGGCGCTGAGCGCCTACTCCACCGAGCTGTCCGGCGCCGTGGGCATGGCGGAGAGCTCGCTGGGCGGCTTCACCTGGGGCAAGGTCGACAAGCCGCAGGGGCTCGGTGACGCCGCCTTCGTCCAGTACCGGGTCGACAGGAAGAACGCCGTCTTCAACGGCGCCGCCGACGTCGTGGTCAGGAAGGGCTTCACCGTCATCCAGGCCTCCTTCTCGGGGGCCGAGATGGGTGCCGACGAGCCGACCAACTCGCCGAAGGTCGAGGTGCTGGGCGAGAAGGAGGCCCGGGCGGCGGCCATGACGGTGGCGAAGGAGATGCTGGCCGCCCTGGCCCAGGCGACCCCGCAGAAGGACTGACGCGCCCGCCCCGCGCGACGGGACCGTCTGCGCGGGGCGGCGGGGCGTCTGCGCGGCGCGCCGTCCCGTCTGCGCGGGGCGGCGGTTTGTCGGCGTAGGGCCGCGGCCCGTCTGTGCGGCGCGGCGGTCAGGTCCTGGGCCGGGCGGGCGGTCAGGTCCTGGGCCGGGCGGGGCGCGGGACCCGGGCCAGGAACGGCTCCAGCAGTCCCGGTACGGCACGCGCCGCCAGGTCGAGCCCCTCGGTGACGCCTACGTCCAGCACGTCGTAGTGGCCGTCGCCCGCCGCGGTCGTGGCCGACACGGTGATGAGGCCCAGCCGGCGCTGGAAGACCGACTGGCGGATCCGCCAGCCCACGATGCCGCCGGTGTCGAGCGCCACCGTGGTACGGCCCGCCGAGCCGGCCCGGGTCAGCAGGTGGCCGCCGGCCAGCCGGTGCCCGAGCCCTCGGTAGGCGTCGGCGGCCAGGGCCAGACCGGCGGGAAGGGCGAGGACGGGCAGCGCCCAGGCGACCGGCGGGATCCACCCGGTCAGCCACTCGGTGACGCCCATGGCGGCGGCAAGCACGGCGACCGCGCCGAGGGCCTGGCGCGTGCGGCGGCTCCTGGCCGCCTTCGGGTGCGGCTCCAGCTCGCCCCATGCCACGGCCGCCCGCGCGTCCACCGGAGCCGTAACGATGGACCCGGTAGGTCCACCGGCGGCCCCGGCGAGCCCGTGGGCGTCCGGCGCGCCGGCAAGAGTGTGTCCGCCGTCGGGCCCATGGGTGTTC
Organism: Nonomuraea sp. NPDC004354; assembly: GCF_053602555.1. Taxonomy (NCBI): domain Bacteria; kingdom Bacillati; phylum Actinomycetota; class Actinomycetes; order Streptosporangiales; family Streptosporangiaceae; genus Nonomuraea; species Nonomuraea sp. NPDC004354. Next base: position 1,071,231 of record NZ_JBSGDV010000001.1, read on the forward strand.
GGAGTTCTGGAAACGGTGTGTCGGCCCGCGGCAGCGTGGTGGTCCGCTGTGCCGGGGAATCCGCGGGTGGCGGGTGCGTCCTGGACGGCGGGGCCGGGCGGGGTGGCGGCCGGTGAGGCGTGCAGGACGTGGGAGGCGACGCGGAAGGCCTCGGCCCGCGGGACCGGCGGGGTCAGCGCGGAGACCTCCTCGCTCTCCTGTCCTTCCGCCTTGCGCAGCCCCACCGCCACCGCCCTGACCTTGGCACCCCCGCCCAGCCTCAGCAGCAGCGGTTCGGCCACCGCCACCCCGCGCAGCCTGCGTGTCTCCATGGTGAGCGACCGTGTGGTGAGCAGCCCCCTGCGCACCCGCAGCGTCCGGGCCTCCTGCTCGAGCCGGTAGTTGCCCCACGACTCGGCGAACAGCCCCACCGCGCCGGCCAGCCCGACCAGCAGGCTGCCTGCCGCCACGATCGGCACCGCGATCCACGGGTTGCCGATCAGCCACTCCCACGCCGCCGTGGCCGCCGCGGTGCTGAACAGGTCGATGCCGACCACGTCGAGCACCTTCTTCAGCGCGCCGGCCGCGATCGCGCCGCCGACGAACACCCAGATCGACAGCGGCGCGTAGCGGATCCAGCCCCACCGCAGAGCGGCGACGACCCGCACGCTCTCCTCGTGTCCAGCGTGCCCGGGGTGCCCGGAGTGCCCGAAGTGACCGGGGTGTCCGGGCTCGGTGTGCTCACGATGGCCGGGCCCGGCGTGCCCGAAGCGCTCTGGGTGCCCGGGGTGACCGGCGCTCGGTGAGGCCGGTGCGGCCGCACCCGCCCCCGTCAGGAGGGTACGGCGCAGCGCCTCGGCCTCGGCGGCGGCGATCGCGTTGAGGGTGAGCTCGGTGCGCTCGCCGGTGGTGTGCTCGCCCGTGCCGATCTTGACGACGGCCAGGCCGAGCGCCCGCCGTACGACGTCGGCCTTGACGTCGACGCTGCGCACCCGGTCGCGCGGGATCGACCGGTGCTGGCGGACCAGCACGCCCGCCCGCAGCTCGAGCCGGTCGCGGGTGAGCCTGAACCGGGTGGTGCGCAGCCGGGCGACGCCGTAGGCGTAGGCGGCGGCCACCACCAGCGCCACCACGCCGGCGGCGCCCGCGATGACCAGCTCGCGCGGCTGGTCCGCGCCGGTCAGGAGGCGCGTCACGCCGAAGGCGGCGGGCGCGGCGACGGTCAGCGACACGGCCGCCGTGGCCAGCGGGATCCTGCGGTGCAGCGCGCTCCACGCCACGTCGTCCTGGTGCTGGTATTGCGCGGTCACGTGGCGTCCCCCTTCGTCGCCTGCGTCACGGCGGTGAGCCTGGCGGCGAGCTCGGCGGCCAGCTCGTGGTCGAGCCCCTCGATCGTGATCGCTCCCGCCGCCGACGCGGTCGTCACCGTGACGTCGGCCAGCCCGAACATGCGCTGCACCGGGCCGCGCGCGGTGTCCACGGTCTGGATGCGCGACATCGGCGCCACCCTCCAGGTGTGGGTGATCCAGCCGGAGCGGACGTAGACCGCCTCGTCGGTGATCTCCCATCGCTGGACCCGGTAGTAGGCGCGCGGCACGGTCGCGGCCGACAGCAGGCAGGCCAGCGCGACGGCCACGGCCAGCCCGCCGAGAACGGCCGGCCGCGGCGTGAGGAACCAGTAGGCCGCCAGGACGGCCGCCGCCAGGGGGACGGCCAGCAGGAAGGCCTGGACGGTCCACCAGGCGACCGTGCGCGGGTCGGCCAGGTTGCGAGGAGGGCGCAGGGTGAGCTCGGTCACGGGTCAGCCGGTCCTCTTCATCGAGTCGGCGGTGGCCAGCAGCGCGAAGCCGAGGATGCCGAGCCCGATGCCGGCGAAGACCTCGTAGCCGTCGAGGAACGGCAGGCGGTTGACGATCAGGAAGTCGTGCGCCCAGCCCCACCAGCCGAGGACGGTGTTGACCACGCCGCCGACGCCCTGGATGAGGAGCACGGCGCCGGCCACGTCGAGGATTGCCTTCATGCAGCCAAGCCTCGGGTTCGGGCGGCGGCCGCTGCGTCGGCCACAGGTTGAGACCGGTATCGACTTTGGTCGCTGTCGCCCCGCCGAATGGTGGCCCTACGGTGGGGGACCATGAAGGTGGAGTACCGGTGGCTGCTGCCCTCGGTCCTGCTCGGCGATCCGGAGGAGGGGCGGCCGGTGCGCCGCTCGACCCGCGACTGGATCGTGGACATCCTGGTCTTCCTGGTCGCCTGCGGGCTGGCGGTGCTGTCGCTGCCCGACCTGGACGGCCTGGCCAGGCCGTTGCGGGTCAGTGAGCAGGTGCTGGGCGCGCTGGCGTGCGCGTCGGTGTGGCTGCGCCGTCGCTGGCCGGTCACCCTGGCGGTCGTGACGACGCTGCTGTCGGCCACCTTCGTCATGGTGGGCGGCGCCTCGGCCGTGGCGCTGTTCACGGTGGCCGTGCACCGCCCCTTCAAGATCTCCGGCATCGTGCTCGCGCTCAACCTGGTCAGCGTCTTCCCGCTGGCGCTGTGGCGCCCCGACGAGCTCGGTCCCGCGTGGATGATGGGCGTCGGGGTGCTGCTCGTGTTCGCGGTGTTCGGCTGGGGCATGGTCGTCAGGTCCAGGCGCCAGCTGGTCCACACCCTCAGGGAGCAGGCGCAGGTGGCCGGCCGGGAGGCCAGGCGGCTCGAACGCGAGCGCATCGCCCGCGAGATGCACGACGTGCTCGCCCACCGCATCTCCATCCTCAGCCTGCACGCGGGTGCCCTGGAGTTCCGGCCTGACGCGCCGCCCGAGCAGATCTCCAAGGCGGCAGGGGCGATCAGGGAGAGCGCCCACCAGGCGCTGCAGGACCTGCGTGAGGTCATCGGCGTGCTCCGCCAGCCGGGCGACGACGCCGACGGCCGTCCCGAGCGCCCGCAGCCCACGCTGGACGACCTGCGCGGGCTGGTCGAGGAGTCGCGCGCGGCGGGCATGGAGGTGGCGCTCCGGCTGGAGGCGGTCGGCCACGCGCCGGAGAGTCTCGGCCGCAACGCCTACCGGATCGTCCAGGAGGCGCTCACCAACGCGCGCAAGCACGCCCCCGGCGCGCCCGTCCGGGTGGTGGTGACGGGCGGCCCTGGCGAGGGGCTGACCATCGCGGTCCGCAACAAGACCAGCTGGCCGTCCAGCATCCCCGGTACCGGCACGGGGCTGATCGGGCTGGCCGAGCGGGCGGAGCTGGCCGGTGGCAGGCTGGCCCACCGGCGCGCCGCCGAGGGGGATTTCGTTCTGGAAGCATGGCTGCCGTGGGAGAAATGAAGATCCGGGTACTGATCGTCGACGACGACGCGCTGGTCCGAGCGGGGCTGTCGATGATCCTCGGCGGCACCGGCGACATCGAGGTGGTGGGCGAGGCCGCCGACGGCGACCAGGTGCCGAGGCTGGTCGCCGAGCACCGGCCCGACGTGGTGCTCATGGACATCCGCATGCCGCGCGTCGACGGGCTGTCCGCGACCGAGGCGCTGCGCGGCACGGCGAGCCCGCCGGAGGTGGTCGTGCTCACCACCTTCCACGCCGACGCCCAGGTGCTCAGGGCGCTGCGGGCGGGGGCGGCCGGGTTCCTGCTGAAGGACATCCCGCCGGCCGACCTGGTCGCCGCCATCCGCCGGGTGGCCGCGGGGGAGCCGATCCTGTCGCCCGCGGTCACCAGGCAGCTCATCTCCCACGTGGCCGACGGCGGCGCGGGCACCCGCAGGGACCGGGCGCGGGCGATGCTCGACCGGCTGAGCGAGCGCGAGCGCGAGGTGGCGGTCTCGGTGGGGCGGGGGCGGTCCAACGCCGAGATCGGCGGCGAGCTCTACATGAGCGTCGCGACCGTCAAGGCCCATGTCTCGCGTATCCTCACCAAGCTGGCGCTCAACAACAGGGTGCAGATCGCGCTGCTGGTCCACGACGCGGAGTCATGACAGCATCCGCTCCAGCCGGGCGCGGTGCAGCACCATGTCGTCGGGGTCGTCGGGAGCGGGCTGCTCGCCGAAGTGGATCCGGCGCTGCCAGACGCGGGCCATGACGATGCCGTGCCGCAGCGCCGCGTACACCTCGTAGAAGTCCATGTCCCTGGGCGTGTGGCCGGACAGGTCGCGGTAGGTGGCGCAGACGTCGGCGCGGCGCATGAAGCCGGGCAGGCCGGGCAGCTCGAAGACCTCGGCCAGGTCCTGGAAGAACCGGTGCAGGAAGATCATCCAGGCCAGGTCGAGCTCGCGCGGCCCCACCGCCGCCATCTCCCAGTCGAGCACCGCCACGGGGGTGAAGTCGCGGTACATCACGTTGCCGATCCTGGCGTCTCCCCAGGTCAGCACGTCGGGGCCGGGCTCGGCGGGCCAGTGGTCCTCCAGCCAGTCGAAGGCCCGTTCCAGCAGCGGGATGCGCGAGGGCCCGCGCATCCACTCGTAGTAGGCGCGCTGCGCGTCGACGTGTGCCCGCAGCCCGCGCCGGCCGAGCGGAGCCAGCTCGGCGTCGCTGAAGCGGGTGCCGTGCAGCCGGGCGGCCACGGCGACCGTGGCGTCCTGCAGCCGCCGCCGGTCGTCGGGCGCCGCCTCCAGCAGCCAGCCCTCGAAGGTGTACGGCGGGACGTCGGGCGGCACCTCGCCCTCCTCCCGCTCCATCACGAAGAACGGCGTGCCGAGCGGTCCGGCCGACGGCTCGAACCGCAGCGCCCTCGGCGCGAGCACCCCGGCCCGTTCCCTGGCCAGCCGCATCACCTCGAACTGCGTGCCGAGGTCGTAGGTGGGGAAGACCGGCACCGCCTCCCGCGCGGGCGCCAGCCGGGCCACGCACCTGGTCGTGCCCGCGGTGAAGAACAGCGTCTCGCTGGACATCCCGTTGGCCGAGGGTCGCGAGAGCTGCGAGACCTCCTGCCCGAGCCAGGCGCTCAGCCGCTCGCGCAGCTCGTCGAGGTCCCTGGTGGAGGTGCGCATCTGCTCGGTCACGACCCTGTCGTACCTCTCCAACCAAGCGCTTGTCCATATACGAGTCACGACACGGACATGTGTGTGACACCCTTACCCTTGGTGAGTAGGACAATCGCGAAGGGTCAGTCGAGAGGCAGTGGGATGAGCTCAGCCGGTGATGGCCTGTCTCGTCCGCTTCCCGAGCAGGTGAGGCTCAACGTGGTGGACCTGGCGGCCCAGCTGCTCGGCGCCATGCCGCCCACGTCCGTGCCGGCGCCGCTGCGCGGCATCGCGAAGTTCGACCCCCGTAAACGCGCCAAGCTGGGCGGCGCGCCCATCGCCGCCCAGCTGGAGAACGACAAGACCTTCCGCGAGGCCGTCGCCGAGTCGATCGAGAAGGGCTGGCCCGAGCTGGTCGCCTCGCTGGCCGAGGGGCACGTGCCGCCCGCCGCCGACCCCGTGCTGGTCGCGGCCGCTGCGTACCTGACCAGGCCGCCCGGCTGGGCGGACATGGTGGAGATGGCCAGGGCCGACCTGGAGCAGTCGGCTGTCGCCGCCGAGGGATCGGCGCAGGAGGCGACCGTCACCCGGCTGCGCGAGCAGCTGGCCACCCAGAAGACCGCCGCCAAGGAGGAGTCCGAACGGCTGCGCGAGCAGCTCAAGGCGGCCAGGGCCGAGAACTCCGACCTGCGCCGCAAGCTCCACGACGCCAGGGAGCGGCTCAAGACCGCCGAGCAGCGGGCCGCCGAGCTGGCCCAGACCGCCGAGGATGCCAGGGTGGCGGCGTCCACGGCCGGCAGCGCGGGGGAGGCCGAGCTCCGGCGGACGCGCGAGCGCCTGGTCGACGTCGAGCGGCAGCTCGAGGCCTCGCGCAGGGCGGCCCGTGAGGGCCGCAGCATCGAGGACACCAGGATCAGGGTGCTGCTGGACGCGCTCCAGGACGCCTCCGCCGGGCTGCGCAGGGAGCTCGCCCTGCCCACGACGATCAGCAGGCCCGCCGACTCGGTCGCGGCCGTCGCCCCCGGCGCGCCCACCGTGCGGGGAGTGCCCGCCAGGGCGCTGGCCGACGACGACCCACAGCTGCTCGACCAGTTGCTCGCGCTGCCCCAGGTGCACCTGATCATCGACGGCTACAACGTCACCAAGACCGGGTACGGCACGCTCACCCTCGCCGACCAGCGCAACCGGCTGATGACGGGCCTCGGCGGCCTGGTCGCGCAGACCAGGGTCGAGGTCACGGTCGTCTTCGACGGCGCGGAGCTCAACGCGCCCGTGCAGGTCGTCGCGCCGCGCGGGGTCCGGGTGATGTTCAGCGCGCCCGGCGAGATCGCCGACGATCTGATCCGCCAGCTGGTGCGGGCCGAACCGCAGGGCAGGGCGATCGCGGTGGTCTCCTCCGACCGCGAGGTGGCCGAGTCGGTGCGCAGGATGGGGGCGCGCCCCGTGCAGTCGGCGCTGCTCCTGCGCCGTCTTGGCCGAGCCTAGGTCACAAATTGGGTGACTTTTTGAGCTGCTAGGCACCGCTTCTGTACTATTTCGCCCCAGGCGTGATCACTGGGAGGCGTGTCGTCGTGAGGTTTGGCCGGGTGCCGGTGGCTGTGGGTCTCGCGCTCGGAGCGCTTTTCCTGCCCTTGGACGGCGCGCTCGCCGATCCCCGCCCCTCGATCTCTCAGGCCAAGGCCAAGCTCGAGAAGCTCAACGACAAGGCCGACAAGGTCGTCGACAGGTACAACACGGCCACCGAGAAGTACAAGAAGGCCAAGAAGACCTACGACGGGCTCAACACCAGGTACAAGAGCAAGCTGGCCAGGGTGGCGGGCCTGCGTGCCGAGGTCGTCGGCATGGCGGTCAACGCCTACCAGGGCGTCGACGCCACCACCTGGTCCTCGCTGATGGGTGACGCCGACCCCACGGCGACCCTCGGCAGCATGGCGCTGATGGGCCAGATGACGGCCGAGCGGGCGCAGACCCTCGCCGCCTTCGACGAGGAGAACCGGCAGCTCAAGGCCGACAAGGAGGAGGCGCAGGGCGCGCTCACCGAGGCCGACAAGCTGCGCGACGACGTCAAGTCGGAGCGGGACAAGATCCTCGAGCTGGTCGAGCAGCAGAAGAAGCTGCTGCGCAGGCTCGGCGCCTACCGGGTGGGCAACCCCAACAGCACCGGCCTCAAGTACACCGGCTCGGCCTCCGGCAACGCCGCCGCCGTGCTGAGCTTCGCCTACGCGCAGATCGGCAAGCCGTACCAGTACGGCGGGACGGGCCCGGGCGGCTGGGACTGCTCGGGACTGACCCAGGCCTCGTGGCGGGCCGCCGGCGTGTCGCTGCCGCGCACCACCTGGGAGCAGTGGGCCTGGGGTGCCAAGCGCAGGGTCTCTCTCGACAAGCTGCAGCCCGGCGACCTCATCTTCAGCTCAGGGCTCGGGCACGTGAGCATCTACGCCGGCGGCGGCAAGATCGTGCACGCCCCCCAGACGGGTGACGTGGTGAAGGTCGCCAGCCTGTCCTCCTACGGCGGGCGGCTGGTCGGCGCCATCCGGCCGTAGGTCTCGCTCATCTCGCGCAGCACCCGCAGGTAGGCGCTCACCGCGGGCGGGCGGCCCGGCGCCGGCAGGACGGCGGCGCTGATCCGCCTGGCGGGCAGTCGCGGCGCGGGCTCGACCAGCCGGATGCCGGAGCGCACGGCCATGCCCGCGATCGACGGGTGGAGCATCACGCCCACGCCCGCCGCCACCAGGCCCTGGCGGCCGTTCCAGTCGTCGCACAGGTGGGCGATCCTCGGCGCGCGTCCCATCGCGGCCCGCAGCTGCGCGACGGGGGCCAGGCCGTCGGGGTGCGTGCCGTCGATCCAGGGCTCGGCGGCGAGGTCGGCCAGCCGTACCCGCTCTCCGGCCGCCAGCGGATGCCCGGCCGGCAGGGCGACCAGCAGCTCGTCGTCGAACAGGTCGAGCACTTCCAGCCCCGGGTCGGGGACGGGATCCCACGAGGTCAGCAGAGCGACGTCGGTGGCGCCCTCCGCCAGGCCGGCGGTGACGGGGCACGCGACGTCAGGGCCGCCGACCTTGAGGGAGAGCTCGACGCCGGGGTGGTCGGCGGCGAAGCGGCGGAAGCTCTCGGGCACGAACCTGGTGGCCGCGCTCGGGAAGGCGGTGACCCTGACCCGGCCGGTGTCGGCCGTGGCGAAGGCGCGCAGCCTGGTCTCGAACAGGCTCATGCCGTCGAGCACGGCCATGGCCTGCTCGATCGCCGCCCGGCCCGCCTCCGTCGGCTGGACGCCCCTCGGGCGGCGGTGGAAGAGCGTGACGCCGGTGTGGCGTTCGAGCATGGCGATCTGCCGCGAGACGGCCGGCTGGGTCATGGAGAGCACCTCGGCCGCTCCGGAGAACGAGCCGCGCCGTCCGACCTCCACCAGGACGCGTAGCGACCACCCATCAAGCATGCGCCGAGTGTATGTCGCAGGGATTAAGCCTTAATTCTCCTTATACCGGGAGTGTGAGGAAAGTAACGGATGCGATCTGACAGGTCGCCACAGAAGCAACTGTGAGCAGGGTCACATTCGGATAACGAAACCCGGTGTAGAGCAGCGACTCCTCTTCTGACAAGAACCAGTCGGTGATCTTGACAGCTTTGCCCGGCCTTTGCCTGGCCTTGGGGCGCCGGGTACGTTCTCGCATCGCGGCGACCAAGCCATGGCGCCGGAACCGCTCACCGGCCCCCCAACGGCCGGTGCACGCATAAAGATCCGCTGGTCGCCGCGCCGTAACCCCAGACAGGCATGCGCGGTCGACCCGCCGAGTCCGTGCGGCATGGAGCACGGAGCCGGGGACCCACGTTCCTGGGGTGAATCCGGCCTGCGGGCCGGAAGGGCGACTTCCCCGCCCGAACCCGTCAGCTAACCCGGTAGGCATTGGTGGAAGTCCCAAGGAGACATTCTGTCTACCCCCTCTAGCACAACCCGTCTGTCCTGCCTTGCCCTCAGCGGCGTCGTGGTGGCGATGGGAGGGATCGTCCTCCACGCACCCGCGGCGCAGGCGACAGTGACCCCGGCGACAGCGGCCCCCGCGACCACCACCCTGGCGACGACGACGACCGTGAAGACGGCGCCGGCCGTACAGGCGGGCGCGGCGTCGACGGCCGCGGCGACACGGCAGGCCAAGGCGGCTCGACAGCGGCTGAAGGCGGCCAAGGCCGTCGCCACCGCCAAGAAGCAGATCGGCGACCCCTACCGCTTCGGCGGCACAGGACCCGGCGCCTTCGACTGCTCGGGACTGGTCCAGTACTCCTGGGCCAAGGCCGGCATCAAGATCCCCCGCGTCACGTACAGCCAGTACGCGCGCATCAAGAAGAAGGTCAGGTGGAGCGATCTCAAGCCTGGTGACCTGATGTTCTTCCGCGGGAAGGGCCACGTCGGCATGTACGTCGGCAAGGGCCGGATGGTCCACTCGCCGAGCACGGGCAAGACCGTGCGGATCGAGAAGCTCGGCGGCTGGCGCAAGGCGTCCTTCGCCGGCGCGGTCCGCCCCGGCGCGTAGCCCTCGGCCGCCGGACGCCCGAAGCCCCGGCGCGTAGCCCCCGGCCGCCGGACGCCCGAAGCCCCGGCGCGTAGCCCCCGGCCGCCGGACGCCCGAAGCCCCGTCCATCCCCCTCGGACGGGGCTTCGGCCTGTCCGGGCTAGCATCACAGCCGTGGTGACCCGCAGAACCCTGCTGGCGGCCGCGCTGGCCGGACCGGCGATCTGCACGGTGGCCGGGTCCGCGGGACGCCGCCTGCCGCCCGAGGCCCGCGCGCTCGGCGAGTCAGGCGTCGTCGTCGCCTACGGCGCGCGCTCGCTCGTCGTCGGGCACCACACCGCCGCCGCCCTCCTGCGCGACCTGGCCACGCGGGCCGACGCGGCGGCCCTCACCGTCTCGGCGGTCCTGCGGCGCGCCGTACGGCCACGGGTCGTGGTGCCCAGGACCACCGCGGAGGCGGCCGCCCTCGCGGGCACGGGCCCCGTCGACGGGCTGGCCGCGCTGGCCTCGGCGGAACAGGTGATCGTCCTGCCCGGCGCCTTCGCGCGCCTCACACCCGTGGGCCGCGACGTCGTCCTCACCCACGAGCTGACCCACGTGGCCGCCGGAACGGAAGGGCGGCCCGTGTGGCTGCGGGAAGGGTTCGCCGACTACGTCGGCTACCTGCGCTCGGGACTCGCGACGCGGGTGGCGGCCGCGGAACTGGCGGCCGAGGCACGCGCGGGACGGCTGCCCGGCGCGCTGCCCGCCGACGCCGCCTTCGCGCCGGGCTCGCCCCGGCTCGCGCAGGTCTACCAGGAGTCATGGCTGGCCTGCCGCCTGATCGCCGCCAGGTACGGCGAGCGGGCGCTGGCCGACCTCTACCAGCGGGCCGCCGGAATGCGGCTCGGCCAGGCGCTCGAGCCGCTGGGCCTGTCGGTCCGCGCGCTCGTCGCGCACTGGCGGGAGTATGTCCGCAACGAGCTGACAGGCGCGGAGGGAGACGGATGAGGCGGCTGGATCGGCAGGCGGGCATCGCGTTGACGGTGCTCGGGGTGGCCATCCTGGTGGTCGTGGTGCTCACCACGCCGTGGGACGTCATGGCGGGGGCGCCCACGGTGCCGCCCGACCCCGCACAGGACTTCACCTCCGCCCAGATCGCCCGCTCCCGCGCCTTCGACGCGGCCACGAGCGTGGCCTCCTACCTGTCGCTCGGCCTGACCGTCGTGTTCGCCGGCCTGCTCGTGGCCACCCCCCTCGGCGCGCGGCTGCTGCGCGGGCTGAGGGGACCGTGGTGGCTGCGGGTCGTCCTCGGCGTCGTCGTGCTGACCGCCGTCGTCGAGGTGCTGCGCTGGCCGCTGGGCATGTGGTTCGAGACCGAGCTGCGCGCCTTCGGGCTGTCCACCCAGAACTGGTGGAGCTGGACGGGCGACCGGCTCAAGTCCATCGGCGTGCGCGTCGCGCTGCTGTCGGTCATGGTGCTCGCGATCGTCGGCCTGGCCAGGCGCTTCAGGCGGTGGTGGGTGCCCGTGGCGGCCGGCGCGTTCGTGCTGACGGTGGGCGCCTCCTTCGTCTACCCCGTCGTGTTCGAGCCGATCTTCAACGACTTCGCCCCGATGCCCGCGGGAGAGCTGCGTACCGACCTGCTCGATCTGGCCAGGCGGGCCGACGTGCCGGTCGAGGACGTGCTCGTCGCCGACGCCTCCCGCCGGACCACCGCGCTCAACGCCTACGTCTCCGGGTTCGGCGCCACGCGCAGGATCGTCGTCTACGACACGCTGCTGAAGGCGCCGGACAAGGAGGTGGAGCTGATCATCGCGCACGAGCTGGGGCACGCCACGTACGACGACGTGCTCCACGGCACGCTCGTGGGCGGGCTCGGCGCGGCCTTCGGGGCGGTGCTGCTGTTCTGCGTGGCCCCGCTGTGGCGCCGGCCGTTGTCGGACCCGCTGGCGGTGGGGGCCGTCATGGGGTTCCTGTCGCTGGCGACGGTGTTGTCGGGGCCCGCGCAGAACCTCGTCAGCCGTCACGTCGAGGCGAGGGCCGACCTGCACGCGCTGGACCTGACCCGGGACCCGGGGACGTTCATCGCGATGCAAAAACGGCTTGCTGTTACCAACATTTCGGACTTGTCGCCTGATGCTGTGGAATATGTGCTCTATGCCTCGCATCCGACCGCGCCGCAGCGCATCTCCATGGCCCGCTCATGGGAGCTCATGAACGCCCCGTGAGCAGGGCGCTTCCCATGACCTCCGCCCCTGCCGCGCCCCGGCCCCGCCCCGCCTCCCGGCGGACGCGCCGTGCCGGCCGGCCGGATGTGGGCGGGGTGGCGGCGTGACCAGGGTGCTCATCGTCACCAACGACTTCCCGCCCAGGCCGGGCGGTATCCAGTCGTTCGTCCACGGGCTGGCCCTGCGCACCCCCTCCGTGATCGTCCATGCCTCGCGGTGGCGCGGCTGGGAGGAGTTCGACGGGCGCCAGCCGTACCCGGTCGTCCGGCATCCCACCTCCCTCATGCTGCCCACGGCCGCGGTGGCGCGCGCGGCGGCCAGGCTGGTGACCGCGCACGGCGTCGACACCGTCGTCTTCGGCGCGGCCGCCCCGCTCGGCCTCCTCGCCCCCCGCCTGCGCGCCGCGGGAGCGCGCAGGATCGTCATGCTCACCCACGGGCACGAGTCCTCGCCGCTGTTCCGCCCCCTCATGCGGCGGATCGGCGCCCACGCGGACGTGGTCACCTACCTCGGGTCCTACACCCACGCCCGGCTCGTCGGGGTGGTGCCCGCCGCCAAGCTCGTCCGGCTCACGCCGGGCGTCGACCCGGCACTCTTCCACCCGTCGGTGGAGGCGGCGGCGCTGCGCCGGTCACTCGGGCTCGACGGCAGGCCCGTCGCGGTCTGCGTGTCCAGGCTCGTGCCGCGCAAGGGACAGGACACGCTGATCACGGCATGGCCGCTGGTGCTGCGGGCGGTCCCGTCGGCGGTGCTGCTCGTCGTGGGCGGCGGGCCGTACCACCGGCGGCTGGCCCGCATGGCGGCACCCCTCGGCGGGTCCGTACGGTTCACCGGCGTCGTGCCCCCCGCCGAGCTGCCCTCGTACTACGCGGTGGGCGACGTGTTCGCCATGCCGTGCAGGACCCGGCTGGGCGGGATCGACGTCGAGGGGCTGGGGATCGTGTTCCTCGAGGCGTCGGCGACCGGCCTGCCGGTGGTGGCGGGCGCCTCCGGCGGAGCCCCCGACGCCGTACGGCACGGCGAGACGGGGTTGGTGGTGGACGGCAGGTCGGTGGAGGAGGTGGCGGGCGCGCTGATCGACCTGCTGGGCGATCCCGGAAGGGCGCGCAAGATGGGGGAGCGGGGCAGGGAGTGGGTGTCGGGCGAGTGGGACTGGGAGCGCGTCGCCGCCCGTTTCCACACCCTCCTGTGACACGGGTCTGTGACGTGTGCCCCGGGCGGGGTCAGGCCGAGGGGGCGGGATGGACGCCGGTCGGGCGGGACGGCTCGATGGAGTCGGCCAGGCGGTGCAGGCCGAGCGCGAGCGTGTGACGCAGCCCGCCGTCCCGGCCGGCCCGCCACGGCCGTAAGGCGGCCAGGCGCTCCGCCGCGGCGACGCGGTCCCGGTGCGCCGCCCGGGTGTACAGGTAGCTCAGCTGGTCGTTCATCGCGCGTCCTCCGTTTCGGTGCCGCCATCCGGGCGCGCGGATCGGTCGATCCGGTCGTTCATCGAGCGTCCTCCGTTTTCACTGCCGCCGGCCGGTCGATCCGGTCGTTCATCGTGCGCCCGCGGCCCTGACGATCGCGATGTCGCCGCTCAGCGTGCGTGCCCGCACCTCGACCTTGTCGACGCCCTCGGCGGGTTCCTCCGACTGCCGCAGCTCGGACCGGACGCGCCCGGACAGCGACGACACCTCGAGCCAGGCGGCCGACCCCTCGGCGATCGCGATCCTGATGTCTCCCGAGGCGCTCTCGGCGCCGACCCTGCCGCGCGCGACGCTCTCCACGACCAGGTCGCCGGAGGCCGAGCGGCTGCCGACGTCGCCGCCCGCATGGCCGATGACGGTGTCACCGGAGGCGGTGACGACGGAGATCCCGCCGCCGACGGTGCCGAGCCGCACGTTGCCTGAGGTGGCATCGACGATCGCGTCGCTTTCGATGACGTCACATCTGACGTCGCCGGAGGCGCTTTTGACGCCGAGTTCGACCGCGTGCGCCACCGTGACGTCACCCGAGGCGCAGTCGACAGCCACTGCCCGCAGTTCGCCCGTGGCGATGACGTCGGCGGAGGCGGTCGTGGCGCGCAGGTTGGAGCGTGAGGGCAGCGCGATGGAGACGTGGAGTGCGGGCGCCCTCCTGAACCGCTGCCGGCCGGGGGCCTTGACGGTGATCACCCCGTCGGCGTGCTCGACGACGACGTCCTGCGCGTACTCGATGTCGGTGGGGCTGCCGGGGTCGGCCGGCCGTACCTCGACGTGGGTGTCGTCGCGGTCGCTCGCGCTGATCCTGATCTGGCCGGCCGGGATGTCGACGTGGGCGGTGACGGGCTCGGGTGTGGAGAAGACGGGCATGACGGAACTCCAAACGTGTGAGAGAAGGACGGCGGTCAGCTCACCCAGCCGCTGATGCGGCGGCCGATCGTGGGGGGCGGCGTGCCGGGCGCGGGCTCGGCGACGGCGCCGGACAGCGCCCTGACCAGCCAGGCGTTGACCGAGACGCCCGAGGCGGCGGCGGCCCGTTCGATGCGGGCCTTCAGCGCCTCCGGCAGCCGGAGCGTCATCCGGGCGGTGCCCTGGTCGGCCTCGCCGGGCGGCGTCGGCGGCTCGGGGGCCTCCGGCGGGAACCCCGGAGCGGCCGGGAAGGGCGGCAGCGGGGCAGCCCCCGGGGCGGGCGGGAAGGGCGGCTGCGGAGCGGCGGGCGTGCCCGCGTGCCAGGCGGGTGGCACGGTGACCACGAACTCGGGCTGCCTGCCGCGGATGCGCACGTCGACGACGCCGGGCTCGATCTCCCTCGTCAGCTCGTCGGCGGCCTCGGAGAGCACCTCGATGAGCGTGAGCCGCAGAGAAGAGTCGAGCAGCCCGGTGAGCCGGTCGGCCATCGCCCGCGCCTCTGGCCCCGCGGCGTCGGCCGCGTCGCCGAACTCGCGGCGCAGGTTCTCGATGTAGTGCGTCAGATCCATGACGTCATCATGGCATCACCATGACGTCAACACAAGAGGGGGTGACGTCAGTGGGCGCGGCCGTCCTCGTCGAGGTAGTCGCGCCACGACCGCTTCGGCCTCCAGCCGAGCATCCTGACCGCCTTCTCGCACGAGATCGCCGAGGCGTCCACGCGGTCGTGCGGGCGCACCTCGACCGCGTCGCCGTACAGCCGGGCGGCCAGCGCGCGCAGGTCGTGGCCGCCGGCGTTGTCGGGGGAGGCGATGTAGAAGATCTCGTGCCCCGGCAGCGAGCACTCCACGGCCAGCACGATCGCGTCGGCCAGGTCGTGGACGTCGACGTAGCCGCCCAGGCTGACGCCGGCCGCCGCGGCGTCCCTGACGACGGGGCCGAGGTTGCGCTCGTAGTTGCCCTCGTGCTGCACCCAGCTCGGCCTGATCGAGACGCAGCGCAGGTCGCAGCGGCGCACCGCGGCGTCCATGAGCTGCTCGCCGAAGTGCTTGGCCAGCGCGTAGGGGTCCTGCGGGTGGGCGGGATGCTCCTCGTCGACGGGGACGTAGTCGGGCAGGAAGGGCCGGTCGGGGAAGAAGAAGCCCGGCACGGTCTCGCTGGAGATGTTCACGAACCGTCCGGCGCCGCAGGCGATCGCCGCCTCCAGCACGTTGAACAGCGCCATGAGGTTGTTGTGGAAGACC
The DNA here is from genome assembly GCF_053602555.1 of Nonomuraea sp. NPDC004354. Classification (NCBI taxonomy): domain Bacteria; kingdom Bacillati; phylum Actinomycetota; class Actinomycetes; order Streptosporangiales; family Streptosporangiaceae; genus Nonomuraea; species Nonomuraea sp. NPDC004354. The sequence continues at coordinate 1,086,473 of NZ_JBSGDV010000001.1, forward strand.
ACGTGCGGCGGGTTGGACAGCGGATCGGGGATGGCGGCGGCGTGCACGACCGCCTCGACGCCCCTGACGGCGGCGAACGCCTGGCCGGCGTCGGTGAGGTCGGCCTGCTGGTAGGCGGGCGCACCGGGCTCGACGCGCTCGTGGACGGGACGGGTGAGGTCGATCGCCGTCACCTCGTGTCCGGCCGCCTGGAGGGCGCGCACGGTGGCGCGCCCCACCTTGCCGTGGGCTCCTGTGACTGCGACGCGCACGTCGTTCCTTTCGTACGGCCCGGCCGGGCGGGCGGCGCGCCTCCCCCTGGGAAAGACGGGGGAGGAGGCGCGTCAGCCCTTCGTGGAGCCGAGCGTGAGCCCGGAGATGAACTGCTTGTGCGCCAGCTGGAAGACGATCAGCGTCGGCAGCGCCACCAGCAGCGACCCGGCCGCCAGCAGGTTGTAGTCGGTGAAGAACTGCCCGCGCAGGTTGTTCAGCGCCGACGTCACCGGCAGCTTGTCGCCCGACGACATCAGCACCAGCGCCCACAGGAAGTCGTTGTACATCCACGTGAACTCCAGCGTGGCCAGCGCCGCCAGCGCGGGACGGCACAGCGGCAACGTCAGCTGCCAGTAGCGCCGCCACACGCTCGCCCCGTCCACCAGCGCCGCCTCGGAGATCTCCTCGGGGATCGTCCGCATGAAGTTGGCCAGCACGAACACGCAGAAACCGAACTGGAAGGCCACGTGGACGAGGATCAGCCCGAGGTAGGAGTCGTACAGCGACAGCGAGTCCGACAGCCACCACGGCAGCGGGACCAGCGTGTACAGCGTGTACAGCGGCGTGATCAGCACCTGCGGCGGCAGCAGGTTGCCCGCCGTGAACACCACCAGCAGCACCTTGCGCCCCGGGATGCGCAGCCGGGCGATCACGAAGGCGGCGAAGGAGGCCAGCAGCAGGGTGAGGATCACGCCGGGCACGACGACGATGAGCGTGTTGAGGTAGTACTTGGGCAGCTCGGCCTGGGCCCAGGCCTGGGTGTAGTAGTCGAGGGTGAGCGTGCGGGGCAGCGAGAAGTAGCCCAGCTCGGCCGTCTCCTCGTACGGCCGCAGCGAGGCGTAGACGGCCAGCAGCAGCGGCAGCAGCCAGCCCAGCGACACGACCACGAGGAAGGCGTGCAGCACCACGCGCGACGGCCGGAAGGGGCGTTTGGCCGGCGGCCGGGCCGGCTGGACGGCGGTGGGGCGGGAGGCGGTCAGCGTCACCTGCGGTCCTCCTTGAACATCTGCGTCAGGTAGGTGACGATGAACCCCATCGAGATCACCAGCAGGATCACCGCGATCGCCGAGCCGAACCCGATCCTGCTCGCCTCGCCCACGATGTTCTCGGTGACCAGCACCGACAGCAGTTCGAGCCCGTTCCTGCCCTTGTTGATGGCGTAGACGATGTCGAAGGCGCGCAGCGCCTCGATGACCGTGATCACCAGCACGATGATGTTGATCGGCCGCAGGGTGGGGAAGACCACGCGGAAGAACGACTGCGCCTCGTTGGCCCCGTCGATCGCCGCGGCCTCCTTCAGCGCGGGGTCGACCGCCTTCAGCCCGGCCAGGTAGATGATCATCACGTAGCCGACGTGCCGCCAGGCGGCGGCCACCATGACGACCCAGATGTTGATGTCGCTGTCGCCGAGCCAGTCAGTGGTGAGCCCGGTCACCGCGTTCAGCACGCCGTAGTCGGAGGAGTAGACGAGCTGGGCGATGAAGCCGACGACGGCGAGGGACAGGACGACGGGCAGGTAGAGCGCGCTCTGGTAGGCCCGCGACAGCCGCAGCCGCCGGTCGAGCAGCACCGCGCAGAACAGCCCGAAGGGGGTGGCGACCAGGCCGAGGAAGCCCAGCCACAGCACGTTGTTGCGGACCGCGGACCAGAACGGCGGGTACTCGCCCGTCAGGTCTCCGTAGTTGCGCGTCCCGATCCAGCGCAGCTCGGAGATGCCGTTCCAGTCGGTGCCCGACAGCGCGATCGAGGCCAGCGTGGGTCCCCAGATGAGAGCCACGTTGACCAGGACGGCCGTCCCGAGCCCCAGGCTCAGGACAGCGAGGTCCCTGGGGGAGTATCGGCGGGTCATCAACGGAAGATGTTGAGCTTCTGCGCCTCGATGTCCTTCAGCAAGGAGTCGATGTCGTCGGGTTTGCCGACGAACCGCTGCAGCGCCGGGATCATCACGGTCGAGGCGAAGTCGGGCCGGGTGTCGCGGTCGAGGAACTGGGCGATGTGCTTGGCCTGCGAGACCAGCTCGGCACCCCGTTTCTGCAGCGCGCTGTAGCCGCCGGTGTCGGCCTTGGAGCTGGCCGCCAGTGTGCCGGGGTCGAGCTTGGTGGCCGCGTTCTGCGAGGTGGCCTGCGCGAAGTGCTTGAGCAGCGTCTTGGCGCCGTCCACGTTCTTGGCCTTGGCCGAGATCATGTAGCCGTCGATCGGCGCGTCGATGGAGTCGGTGCCGAACTGCGGGTTGATCTCGGGGAAGGTGAAGAAGTCGATGTCGTCGCGGTCGGCCTCGGGGAACTGCTGGGCGACGAACATGCCCAGCAGGTACATGCCGGTCTTCTTCTGGGCGAGCGACTGCCCGGCCTCCTGCCAGGTACGGCCCAGCGCCGCGGGCTGGTGGAACTCCATCAGGCCCCGCCAGGTGTCGAAGACCTGCCTGACCTTCGGGTCGGTCCACGTCTCCTTGCCAGCCATCAGGGAGATGTGGAAGTCGTAGCCGTTGGTCCGCATGTTGAGGATGTCGAAGGTGCCCATCGCGGGCCAGCCGTCCTTGTCGGCGAAGGCGATGGGGATGAGCCCGTCGGCCTTCATCTTCCTGGCCAGCGCGGTTAACTCGTCCAGCGTCTTGGGTGGCTGGTAGCCCTTCTCCTCCCACAGGCTCTTGCGGTAGAAGACCGCCCACGGGTAGTAGGTGAACGGGACGAAGTACTGCTTGCCGTCCGAGCCTGTCGAGGCCGCCTTGAAGGCGGGGGTGTAGTCGGCGCCGATCTCCTGCCACACGTCGGAGATGTCGGTGGCCAGCCCCTGCTCGGCGAAGAACTGCATGCGGTAGCCCGCGAACCAGGTGAACACGTCGTCGGGCGTGCCCTTGAGGTAGCGGTTGATGTTCTCCTGGAAGGTGTTGTGGTCGACCGTGTTGATTCTGACGTCGGCCTGCGTGAAGGCCTTGATCACGGTTTCCAGTGACTTCTTGGGGATTTCGTCGGAGGCGTTGGAGCCGATGGTGACGGTGCCGCGCGCCGCCGAACCGCTCGCGCCGGGGGCGCGCTGATCGCTGGGGTTTCCGCCGCATCCCGCGAGGATCGCGGGGACTCCGAAGGCCGCTGCGCCGAGCAGCAGGTTCCGGCGGGTGATCGGCAGACGTTGGGTCATGGTGAGTTCCTCCTTGGCCGACCCTCAGATTCCCCCGATATTCCGCAAATTCCCACAGAATCAGCACGAATGTCAACGTAGGTTTCCTAACGATCGGAGGGCTTCCCAGAGGCGACTTCCGCGCCTATAGTTGATGTCAACTAGTTGATGTCAACTATGGAGATGTGCGTGGAGAACCGGCGCAAGGTGTCCAACCCGCTCGCCCTGGCGGTGCTGGCGTTCCTGCTGATGGAGCCGATGCATCCGTACGAACTCGGGCGGCGGCTGCAGGAGACCCACAAGGACCGCAGCTTCAAGTACAACAGGGGCTCGCTCTACATGGTGGTCAAGCAGCTGGCGAAGGCGGGTCTCATCGTCGAGCGGGAGACCGTGCGCGACACCGAACGCCCCGAGCGCACGCTCTACGCGCTCACCGACCCCGGCCGGCGCGAGCTCTACGACTGGCTGCGTGAGCTGGTCGCCCAGCCGGCGGAGGAGTACCCGCACTTCGGGGTCGCGCTCTCCCTGCTGAGCGTCCTCGATCCGGCCGAGGCGGCCGGCCTGCTGCGCCGGCGCGCCACCGCGATCGAGGCGCAGGCCGGCGAGATCCGCGAGAGCGTGCGCGCCGCCACCGAGAGCGGCGTCGCGTGGGTGTTCCTCGTCGAGGAGGACTACCGGCTCGCCGTGATCGAGGCCGAGCTCCGCTTCGTCGACCGGCTCGTCGAGGCGCTCCAGCAACCCGACTACGTCACCACCTGGCACACGATCTTCGGGAGTCATCATGGCAGCGGTTAGCACGGCACTGGTGATCGGCGGCGGCATCGCGGGCCCCGTGACCGCGATGGCACTGCGCCGCGCGGGCATCGAGGCGACCGTCCACGAGGCCTACGCGGGCACCGCGGACGGCATCGGCGGCACGCTCACCATCGCGCCGAACGGGCTGGACGCCTTACGGGCCGTCGGCGCGGACACGCCGGTCAAGGCCACCGGGCAGCCCGTGAAGGACACGGTGATCACCGACGGCGCGGGCAGGCTCATCGGCGAGTTCCGTGGCCTGGCCGACCTCGAGCCCGGCCAGGCGATGTGGCGCGGCGACCTGTACCGGGCGGTGCACGCCCACGCCGTCGCCTCCGGCGTCCCCTTCGCCTACGGCAGGCGCCTGGTCGGCGCCGACGAGAGCGCCACGGGCGTCACCGCGCACTTCGCCGACGGCACGAGCGCGAGCGCCGACATCCTCGTCGGCGCGGACGGCATCCGCTCCGTCGTCCGCACGCTCATCGACCCCGCGGCGCCCGAGCCGCGCCACGTCCCCCTGCTGAACTTCGGCGGCCTGGCCGACGTCGCGCCACCGGCCCGGCCCGACGCCGCGTACTTCGTCTTCGGCGGGCGCGGCTTCCTCGGCTACTGGGTCCAGCCCGACGGCAGGACCGCCTGGTTCGCCAACGTCCCCCACGACAGGCCGATGACCACCGCCCAGGCGCGGGCCGTGCCCGCGGACGAGTGGCTGCGCCGGCTGCGCGAGATCTACGCGGGCGACGTGCCCGGCCCGGAGCTGCTGCGGCACACCAGGCCCGAGGACCTGGTCACGCTGGGCACGGTCGAGATCATGCCGAGCGTGCCGCGCTGGCACAGCGACAGGATGGTGCTGGTCGGCGACTCCGTCCACGCGCCGTCGCCCAGCTCGGGACAGGGCGCGTCACTGGCGGCGGAGAGCGCGGTCGAGCTCGCCCGCTGCCTGCGCGACCTGCCCGACCCCGCCCGCGCCTTCGCGGCCTACGAACGGCTGCGCCGCGAGCGCGTGGAGAAGGTCGCCAGGCGGGCCGCCAGGACCAACAACAGCAAGGCGCTCGGGCCGTTCGCCATCACGATGATGAGGCTGATGATGCCGCTGGCGACGCGGACGTTCCTGAAGCCGGAGCGGACGCTCGGCGTCGAGCAACGCCACCACGTCGAGTGGGACGCCCCCGTCGGCGCCCCCTCGGCCACCTCGGCGCGATGAGCCCCCGTCGCTAGGCGTACAGGTCGTCGATCTCGGCGGCGAAGTCCTTCATCACCAGGTTCCGCTTGACCTTGAGCGTCGGCGTCAGATGTCCGCTCTCCTCGGTCAGGTCCGCGTCCAGGATGACGAACTTCTTGATCTGCTCCGCCCGCGACACGCTCCTGTTGGCCGCGTCGACCGCCGACTGCACCTCCGCCAGCACCGCGGCGTCCTGCCCGGCCTGCCCGGCCGGCAGCCCGCGCTGCGCCAGCGCCTCGGGGTCGAGCGTGACGAGGGCGGCGGCGAACGGCCTGCCGTCGCCGACGACCATCGCCTGGGAGATCAGCGGGTGCGACCTGATGGCGTCCTCGAGCGGCGCGGGCGCGATGTTCTTGCCCGCGGCCGTGACCAGGATCTCCTTCTTGCGCCCGGTGATGCGCAGGTACCCGTCGCCGTCGAGCTCCCCGACGTCGCCGGTGTGGTACCAGCCGTCGGCGTCGACCGCCGCCGCGGTGGCCTCGTCGTTGTTCCAGTAGCCGTGGAAGACGTGGCGGCCCTTGGTGAGGATCTCGCCGTCCTCGTCGATCCTGACACTGGCGCCCGGGATCGGCTTGCCCACAGTGCCGATCTTGTTGGCGCCGGGCATGTTGACCGAGACGGGCGCGGTCGTCTCGGTCAGGCCGTACCCCTCGAAGACCTCGATGCCGACACCGGTGAAGAAGTGACCGAGCCGCTCGCCGAGCGCGCCGCCGCCGGAGACGGCCGCCGACAGCCGGCCGCCCGTGGCCTGGCGGAGCTTGCCGTACACCAGCCTGTCGAACAGCAGGTGCCGCAGGCGCAGGCCGAGCGGCGCGCCGCCGGCGGACCGGGCCTTGCTGTAGGCGATGGCGACGTCGGCGGCGCGGGCGAAGATCCTGCCCTTGCCGCTCGCGACGGCCTTCTGCTCGGCGCCGTTGTAGACCTTCTCGAACACCCTGGGCACGCCGAGCAGGAACGTCGGCTGGAAGGCCGCCAGGTCGGGCGCGACGTTCTTCATGTTCGGCGTGTGGGCCAGCACGGTGCCGGTCTCGACGAGCACGATCTGGATCACCCTGGCGAACACGTGCGCCAGCGGCAGGAACAGCAGCGCCGCCCGGCCCGGCACGTCGAAGAGCGGCTCCAGCGGCCCCCTGGCCACGTTGATCGAGGTGAACAGCAGGTTGTCGTGGGTGAGCCGGCAGCCCTTCGGCCTGCCCGTGGTGCCGGAGGTGTAGATGATCGTCGCCAGGTCGCCGCCCTGACGGGAGGTACGGCGCGCCTCCAGCTCCTCGTCGGAGACGCCGGGACCGGTCAGGTCGCCGATCTCCGTCACCCGCCAGATGTTCTCCAGCGCCGGCTGGGCCGCCTTGACCGTCTCCTCATGGGCGTCGAGCTCGACGAAGGCGGCCTTGGCGCCGCTGTCGGACAGGATCCACGCGACCTGGTCGGTGGCGGAGGTCTCGTACACGGGCACGCTGACCGCGCCGGCCGCCCAGATGGCGTAGTCGATGACGGTCCACTCGTACCGGGTGCGCGACATCAGCGCGATGCGGTCGCCGGGCTCGATGCCCGCGGCGATGAGGCCCTTGGCCAGCGCGGCGACCTCGTCACGGAACTCGCCCGCGGTGACGGCCGGCCAGCTCTCGCCGGCCTTCCTGCGCATCACGACCGCCCCAGGCTCCTGCTCGCCGCGCCTGAAGACCGTGTCGGTGCAGTTGGCGGTTAGCGGAACATCCACCAGGACGGGGACGCTGTACTCGCGCACGGATCACTCCTCCGGGTGCACGCTTCTGGGACGACCGAGGACGCTACCGCGTTAAGTTACGCGTGGGTAGCCTCGTCACATAGGCGTTATCAAGGGCGTTCATCACGCTAGCAGCCGTTGGGCGCAGTGCCGCACCAGCCGCGAAGGGGCGCCACTAGGGTGTCCCGTATGCGGGTGCATGTCGTGAGCGATGTCCACGGAAGCGTCGACGCGCTGGCCCGCGCGGGCGACGGCGCCGACGCCCTGATCTGCCTGGGCGACCTGATCCTCTTCATCGACTACGCCGACCACGCCCAGGGCATCTTCCCCGAGCTGTTCGGCGCGGAGATGGCCGCCGAGTTCATCGCGCTGCGCACCGCCAAGCGGTTCGACGAGGCCAGGCAGCTGTCAGGACGGCTGTGGGCGAGCCTCGACGGCGATCCGCGCGATCACATCGAGCGGATCGTCAGGGACCAGTACGCGCGGCTGTTCGCGGCCATGCCGACGCCGGCCTACCTGACCTACGGCAACGTCGACCTGCCCCGGCTGTGGGGCGACTACCTCAGGCCTGGGCTGACCGTGCTCGACGGGCAGACCGTGGAGATCGGCGGGCTCACGTTCGGCTTCGTCGGGGGAGGGCTGCGCACGCCCTACCGCACGCCGTACGAGATCAGCGACGAGGAGTTCGCCGCCAAGGTGGCCGCGGTCGGCGAGGTGGACGTCCTGTGCTGCCACATCCCGCCCGCGGTGCCCGAGCTGCTCTACGACGTGGTGGCCAGGCGCTACGAGAGGGGCAGCGAGGCGACGCTGGAGGCGATCAGGCGCACCCAGCCGCGCTACGCGCTGTTCGGGCACGTGCACCAGCCGCTCTACGCGCGCACCAGGATCGGCAGGACCGAATGCGTGAACGTCGGCCACTTCCGTGGAAACGGCGTCCCTTACGTCCTCGAATGGTGACCTGACCGGTACCTTGGTCGCATGGCTGACCGCACCACGTCGAGCATCACCATCGACGCCGACCGCTCCAGCGTGATGACCGTCGTCGCCGACTTCCCCGCCTACCCCGAATGGGCGGGTCAGGTGAAGTCGGCCGAGGTCCTGACCACGGACGGCGACGGACGCCCGCAGACCGTGCGCTTCGTGCTCGACGCGGGGGTGATCAGCGACACCTACACCCTCGGCTACGAGTGGAACGACGACGACAGCGTCAGCTGGCGGGTCGTCGAGTCCGGCACGATGGTGCGCGAGCTGAGGGGGAGTTACACCCTCGCCGATCGGGGCAGTGGCACCGAGGTGACCTACGATCTCGCGGTCGACCTGAAGGTCCCGATGATCGGCATGATCAAGCGCAAGGCGGAGAAGGTCATCGTCGACACGGCGCTCAAGGGTCTGAAGAGGCGTGTCGAGGGCCGATGAGAGTCCTGCTCTTCACCGGTAAGGGCGGCGTCGGCAAGACGACGGTGGCCGCGGCCACCGCGACGCTCGCCGCGCGGCGCGGGCTGAAGACCCTGGTCGTCTCCACCGACACCGCCCACTCGCTGGCCGACGCGCTCGCCGTCACCGTGGCCGACCAGCCGGTGGAGATCGAGCCCGGCCTGCACCTCCACCAGGTCGACACCCAGAAGTCGCTCGAACGCCACTGGGGAGAGCTGCAGGACTACGCCAGGGGCCTGTTCACCGAGCTCGGCCTCGACGAGATCACCGCCGAGGAGATCACCGTCCTGCCGGGCGCCGAGGAGGTCATCGCGCTGCTCGAGCTGCGCGAGCAGGCCCGGTCGGGACGCTGGGACGTCATCGTCGTCGACTGCGCGCCGACCGCCGAGACGCTGCGCCTGCTGTCCCTGCCCGAGGCGCTCGACTGGCACGTCTCGCGGCTGCTGCCCGTCGGACGCAGGCTGATGAAGGTCGTCGCGCCGTTCGTGCGCGGTCTCGCCCACGTCAGCACCCCCGGCGACGAGGTCGTCGGCGCGGCCGAGCGCCTGCACCGCAGCCTCATGGACGTGCGCGGGCTGCTCACCGGCCCCTCCGCCTCCGTCCGCCTCGTGCTGACGCCCGAGTCGGTGGTGCTGGCCGAGGCCAGGCGCACCCTCACCTCGCTCAACCTGTACGGCTACCGCGTCGACGCGGTGATCGCCAACCGCGTCTTCCCCGCCGAGGACGCCGACGAGTGGCGCACCCAGTGGGTGATCGCCCAGTCGAAGCTCCTGGCGGAGGCCGAGGAGTCGTTCGCCCCGCTGCCCGTCCACGTCGTCCCCTACCTGCCGGGCGAGCCCGTCGGCGCCGACGCGCTGGCCGAGGTGGGCGCGGCCGTTTACGCCGGCAGCGATCCGTTCGCCGATCCCGGCGTCGAGCCGCCGCTCGCCTTCGACGGCGACGAGCTGTCCCTCGCCCTGCCGGGAGCCGACAGGAGCGAGATCGACCTGGCCCGCAAGGGCGACGAGCTGATCGTCACGGCCGGGCCGTACCGGAGGATCCTGGCGCTGCCCGCCGCGCTGGCGCGCAGGAAGATCGGCGGCGCCGTGCTCCGCGACGGCCGCCTGCGGGTACGGTTCCTGGCAGGAGGGCGAGATGACTGAGAGCAACGACAGAGATCCCATCGGCACGGTCGCCGAGGAAGCGCGCAAGCTGTTCGACGCGCTGCAGGGGAGAGCCACCCGCCAGGTCGGCAAGACGGTGATCAACTCGTTCACCGGCGGCGGCAGCCGGGACAGGGACGTGTGGGGTGAGGCGGTCGCCGAACACCCCGAGGGCGAGTACATCTGCCGCGCGTGCCCGTTCTGCCGGGCCATCGCCGCGCAGCGGGAGTCGGGGTCGGACGTGACAGGGCATCTGATGGCCGCCGGTGGCGAGCTGTTCGCCGCCTTCCGCCAGGCCGTCGACGCGCTGAGCCGTCCGAGCACCGCCCGCAGGCCCCGTGAGGAGCGACGCGACGACGTGGAGCACATCGACCTGGGCTGAGGAGCTCCGGAGGAAAGGTTGGGACGGACATGCTGACGATCGGCGTGGACATCGGCGGGACGAAGGTCGCCGCGGGCGTGGTGGACGAGAACGGCACCATCATCGACAACGCCTTGCGGCCCACCGCGGCAGACCGGCCCGACCTGCTCGCCGTGACGGTCGCCGACGTGGTCAAGGAGCTGTCGAAGGGCAAGGAGATCGAGGCGGTCGGCGTGGGCGCGGCGGGCTTCGTCGACGAGACCCGCTCCATCGTCCGCTTCGCGCCGAACCTGGCCTGGCGCGAGGAGCCGCTCCAGAAGAAGATCACCGAGCTCGTCGGCCTGCCCGTCGTCGTGGAGAACGACGCCAACGCCATGGCGTGGGGCGAGGCCCGCTTCGGCGCGGGCAGGGGCGAGAGCCACATCGTCTGCGTCACCGTCGGCACCGGCATCGGCGGCGGCATCGTCATCGACGGCCAGCTCTACCGCGGCCGGTGGGGCATGGGCGCCGAGCTCGGCCACATGCAGGTGGTGCCCGAGGGCAGGCTCTGCGGGTGCGGCAACCTCGGCTGCTGGGAGCAGTACGCCAGCGGCAACGCGCTCGTCCGCGAGACCCGCGAGATCGTCGCCAACCAGCCGGAGCGGGCCTCGATCCTGCTCGGCATGGTAGGCGACACGATCGAGGGCGAGGAGATCACCGAGGCCGCCCGGCAGGGTGACGAGGCCTCGCTGGCCGCCTTCGCCAGCATGGCCGACTGGCTGGCGCAGGGCATGGCCGACCTCGCGGCCGTGCTCGACCCCGGGCTCTTCATCGTCGGCGGCGGCGTGTCGCGGGCAGCCGACCTGTTCATCGACAGGACACGCGAGACGTTCGCCCGCGCGCTGACCGGCAGGGGCCACCGGCCGGTCGCCGAGATCAAGCTCGCCCGGCTCGGCGCGTCGGCCGGGCTCGTGGGCGCTGCGGATCTGGCCCGCAGGAGGTAAATTCACGGGGTGACCATCACGGTCGGCACCTACAACGTGCGCGGCATGAAGGATGACGTCGCCGCGCTTGCCAGGGTCATCAAGGCGATGAGTCCTGACGTGCTGTGCGTGCAGGAGGCGCCGCGGCTGCTGTGCTGGCGGCGCCGGCGCGCGGAACTGGCCGAGTCGGCGGGGTTGCGCGTCGCCGCGGGCGGCAGGCTCGGCGGGGTGGCCATCCTCACCGCTCCCGGGGTACGGCTGCTGCACACCGAGAGCCACGTGTTAAAGATCTTCTTAGGCTTGGAGATCAGAGCCGTCGCCATCGCCGTCGTCGAGGTGGAGGGCGCGCGCTTCGCCGTCGGCTCGATCCACCTCGACCTCGACGAGGCGGCCAGGCTCCACCACGCCACGGAGGCCGTCACCATGATCGAGCAGGTCGCGGCCAGGTTCGGCGCCGCGATCGTCCTCGCGGGCGACATCAACGAGCAGGACGACAAGGCCACCTGGCGCTACATCGCGGCCAGGCTGAGCGACTGCTATCCGAGGGCGCCGCGAGGTAATGGTTTCACCTTCACGGCCAGGCGCCCCGGCAAGCGCATCGACGCGATCTTCGCCGCTCAGGGCCTCGAGGTCGCCTGGTGCGGTGGCGTCGACGCCGATCCCGGCGACCTCATGGCGGCCACCGACCATCTGCCGGTGGCCGCCAGGCTTGTGCGGACCTAGGCCGCGACGCGGCGCCGCGGGCCGTACCATTTGCTCATGACCCGTCGCCTTCGGCGGCGTGCGCTGTTCCTGTGCGTGGCAACCATCGTCTCCGGACTGCCCGTCGTGGGCGCCGCGCACGCCGAGCCCGCCAGCACGCCGATCGAGGCGTGGCAGCGCTCGACGAGCGTGCACCTGCGGGCCGACAGCACGCTGACCGACGTGGACGCGGTCTCCGCGACCGAGGTGTGGGCGGTCGGCCAGCAGCAGATCTGGGACGTGTGGGAGAACCGCGGCTCCATCAGCCGGTGGAACGGCAAGACGTGGAGCGAGGTGCCCATCCGCGACACGACGGGCACAGGGCAACTGCGCAGCGTGTCGGCCGTCTCCGCCGGCCAGGTCTGGACGGTGGGCGACGGCCACGACGGCCTGCCGTACCTGGGCAGGGGTGACGCCGGCGGCTTCGACAGGGTCAGGGTGCCCGGTGTGCGGGCGGGCGACTGGTTCGGCGGCATCGACGCCCGCGCCGGCCGGGTCGTCGCCGCGGGCAGCCGCGACGGCAAGGCGCTGCTGCTGACCGGGCAGGACGGCAGGTGGACGCTGCACCAGAGCGAGGAGGACGGCACCCTCTACGCGGTCGCCGGCACCTTCGCCGTCGGCGACACCGGCAAGGCGCCGCTGATCATGCGCTACGCCGAGGGCAAGTGGACCCGGATGCCGCTGCCCTCCGTCCCCGGCGGCTACCTGCGCGACGTCTACGTCGACAGCGCCAAGCGGGCGGTGGCGGTGGGCGGCGTCTACGGTGAGCTGGGCGTGTCCGAGCCGCTCGCGCTGGTCTGGAACGGCAAGCGCTGGAGCCGCGCCGACCTGCCGGAGTCACGCGCCAGGCTGTACGGCGTCACCGGGGACGGCAAGGGCCGCTTCTGGGTCTCCGGCTACGACCCCGACCACGACGACGAGGCGTACCTGCTGCGCAGGGAGAAGAAGCGGTGGGAGGTCATCCGCGGCGGCCCCGAGAAGGTCAGGGGCAGCGTCAGGCTGCAGGCGGTGACCTACCTGCCGGGCAAGGGCGCGGTCTGGGCCGTCGGCCACGTCGTCGACGCGGCCGAACGCTACACCGACATCGTGGAGTCCTTCGCGCGCTCGGCGGACCGCTGACCGCGACCGCCGCGGCGCGTGCTTCCGGCGGTCAGACGACCGCGCCGTCGTCCCAGCCGGAGTCGTTGGGCGGGCCGTCACCCATGCGCACCACGAGCGCCACGAAGCCGCCGATGAAGGCGGCCACCGCGGTGAACAGCGCCCACCCCTGCATGTCCCAGCCGCTCATGGCCGCCACCAGCAGGTAGGCGGGGCCGCCGAACAGTGCCACCCACGCGAGCTTGGTGGCCAGGTCGATCTTGGGCAGCGGAGGGGGCGGCTCGGGCACGAAGTGGCCCTCGTCGTCGTCCTCCTCCAGGGGCGTCTGGTCGTCGTCCGGCTCGGAGGCCTTGATCACCCTGCGGGTGGGCTCGGGCTCGTGATCGGCGGGGGACAGGTTCTCGCTGTCGGGCCACGGCTGCTCGGCCGAGTCCGGCTCGTTGTAGGACGCGACGATCTGACGCCAGACCTCGTCCTCGTCACTCTGCGGCGTCACGTCACATCCTTCACGAAGATCGCACTTGTCCCCCGGTGGCGATCAGTCTCTCTGCAAGGGTACCGAGGCATGTGTCCTGATGAAGTCCAGGCTCCCGGCAAAGATCTTGTCGGCATCGTTGTCGAGGGTCGCAACATGGTAGCTATCGGGGAGCTCCTCCACCGTCACTCCGGCGACCCGCTCGCGCAGGATCGCCACGCTCGTCGGTTTGACCACGTGGTCCTCGGGGCTGTGGAAGACCAGCACCGGCGCCTCGAGCGTCGCCAGGTCGGCCTGCACGAGCGACCACAGCCACGGCAGCGACGCCGCCGCCTTGACCGGTGTGCGCGTGTAGGCCAGCTCGGCCGCTCCCGGCTTCTTGATGTCGCCCGCCACTCCGGGAACCGACGCGATGAACCACTTCAGCAGCGGCGCGAGACGCAGCAGCGGCACGTCGTTGGCGATCGACGGGTTGACCACGATCACGCCCTTGACGCCAGGACCGTGCACCTCCGCCAGCCTTAACGCCATGCAGCCGCCCAGCGAGAGCCCGGCCACGAACACCTCCGCGCACCTGCCCTGCAGGTCCTCGAAGGCCTTCTCCAGCTCGGCGAACCAGTCCTCCCAGCGGGTGTGGCTCATCTCCTGCCAGGTGGTCCCGTGCCCGGGCAGCCGCGGCAGGGCCACGGTGAGGCCGTGCGCCGCCAGGTACTCGCCCCAGGGCCGCAACGACTGTGGTGTGCCGGTGAAGCCGTGACACAGCAGGACACCCACCTGTCCGGCCTCGTGGTGGTACGGCTCCGCGCCTGGCATGACCGGCATAACCGCTCCTCGCCGGGAAATCATCCCTGCACAATTTCGTCGGTAATTGATCCCCGATTTGCCCGATCGTCGCATGATATGGGGGAGTTGCGCGAGTGGTGGTGTAGGAGCTTGGCCACCGAGATGCGAAGATGATTACCGACTGTTCCGAGGGAGAGGTGGCCAGGTGTTCTATTGGGTGGTCAAGGCCATCTTGGCGCCGTTCCTGCATCTGATCTTCCGGCCGTGGGCCGAGGGCCTCGACAACGTGCCGCGTCAGGGGCCCGTCATCCTCGCGGGCAACCACCTGTCCTTCGCCGACCATTTCTTCGGCGCCCTCCACCTGCCGCGCAAGGTGATCTCGCTCGGCAAATCCGACTACTTCACCGGCCGCGGCGTCAAGGGCTTCTTCACCCGGCTGTTCTTCAGCGGCGTCGGCACCGTGCCGATCGACCGTTCGGGCGGCAAGGCCAGCGAGGCGGCGCTGCGCACCGGCAAGCGGATCCTCGCCGAGGGCAGCGTGCTCGGCATCTACCCCGAGGGCACCCGCTCGCCCGACGGCCGCCTCTACAAGGGCAAGACCGGCGTGGCCAGGCTGGCGCTGGAGTCGCGGGCCCCGGTCATCCCCTGGGCCATGGTCAACACCTTCGAGATGATGCCGCCGGGACGGCCGCTGCCCAAGCTCGGCATCAGGCCGGGCGTGCGCTTCGGCAAGCCGCTCGACTTCTCCCGCTACTACGGCATGGAGGACGACCGCCTGGTGCTTCGCGCGGTCACCGACGAGATCATGTACGCGCTGATGGAGCTGTCGGGCCAGGAGTACGTCGACAAGTACGCCGCCAGCGCCAGGGTCGAGATGGAGCGCGCCGCCAGGGCGGCACGCGCCTAACCCTCCTCGGCAGCCTGGCGCCGCCCGCTGTCCTCGAACGCCCGCTTGATGGTGGCGCGCAGCCACGCGTGCGCCGCGTCGGCGTCGTGGCGAGGATGCCAGGCCTGCGCCTGCCGTGGCAGGCGCTGTTCCTCATCCCCGTCCCGATCGCCGGGCTGCTCGCCCTGCTCACCGCCAGGCTCGCGCCCCGGCTGCCCCGCCACCACGCCGACCTCGACCTGCCCGACGCCGCGCTGCTGATCGCCGGATCCGTCGCGCTGCTGTTCGGCGTCATCGAAGGACCCTCGCACGGCTGGCTCAGCGCCCCCGTGCTCGGCGCCTTCGCCGTCGCCGCCGCGCTCCTCGCGGGATTCGTCGCCCACCAGTTCCGTACGGCGGGGCCGCTGCTCGACCCCCGCCTGTTCGCCAGGCCGGGACTGCGCGCGGGCACGCTCGGCGTCGCCGTGCTCTTCTTCGGGTTGTTCGCGCTGTTCTTCGTCAACGCCCGCTACCTGCAGGACGTCATGGGCCTGTCGCCGCTGCTCACCGGCCTGGCGATCCTGCCCCTCACCATCCCGATGATCGTGCTGTCCCGGCTGTCGGCGCGCTTCGACCCGCGCGTCGCGGTGCCGTCCGGGCTCGCGCTGGTCGTGGCCGGGCTGGTGACGCTGTCGTTCGCGGGCGCCGGCACGCCGTACCTGGTCTACGCCGTCGGGCCCACGCTCATGGGCGCCGCCCTGGCCACCCACGGCATGTCGGCGGGCTACCTCGTGATCGCGGGCGTCGTCCTCGCCGGGGCGCTGCTCACCCTGCGGTGGCTTCGCGCACCCGCCGCACGTGCTCAGGCGTCGTACGGCAGCAGCCCCCGATGAGAGCGGCGCCCAGCTCCTTCCACTCCCTGGCGGCCTCGCCGAACTCGGCCGGGTCGGCGGTCCCCAGCCAGCGCCGGTTGTCCGCGTCCCACGTCTCGCCCGAGTTCGGGTAGACGACGATCGTGAACCCGGCCAGCTGCCGGATCAGGCCCGGGATGTGGGCCGGCGAGGTGCAGTTCACGCCGACCGCCACCACCTGCGGGCTGTCGGCGAACAGGGCCGCGGCGAGCCTGATCGGGGTGCCGTCGTTGAGGTGCTTGTCGTCGCGGCAGGAGAAGGCGAGCCAGGCCTTCGTCTCGGGCGTCTCCTTGAGGAGGCGGCCGATCGCCTTGGCCTCCGCGAACGACGGGATGGTCTCACAGGCCAGCAGGTCAGCGCCCGAACCCGCCAGGATCTCCCACCTCGGACGGTGCCAGGCGACCAGGCCGTCCTCGTCGAGGTCGTAGTCACCGGTGTATTCCGCGCCGTTGGCCAGGTACGCGCCGTAGGGGCCGACGCTCGCCGCGACCAGACCGCCGCCCGCCTCGTCCCTGGCCTGGACGGCGAGCTCGACGGACAGGGCGATCAGGTCGGCGGCCTCGCGCTCGGACATCCCCCGCTTGACGAAGCCGGGGACGGAGGCCTGGTAGCTGGCGGTCGTGGCCACCTGCGCGCCGGCGGCGAAGTAGTCGGCGTGGACGCGGCGGATCAGGGAGGGGTCCTCCACCAGCAGCCGGGCCGACCACAGGTCGTCGCTCAGGTCGGCACCCAGGGCTTCGAGGTGGGTGGCAAGACCGCCATCCAGGACAAGTGTGCTCACACCATCACCTTATGCGCTGCTGCCTGGGCGTTCTTCCCGTAGGACGGGCGCCTCCCGCGCTCGTTCGTCCGGATGTGGTCGGTGCGAGCACACCCGTGGAGGCTCGCGCCCGCATTCGGCCCCGAGAAATCCTGCCCCGGCGGCAGGAAGACTCCCGCCCTGCCCGCGCTCGCCATGGGGGCCGGCCGCCCCCCACTACCGCGTGCGCCTCCACTCGCTCCTCGCGTGCGCCTCCGCCCGCTTCCCGTGTGCTTTCCCTCCCTTCCGTGACCGTCATCGGACGGCGCCTCGCTTGCCTGCGGTACTCGACGCAAGGGTGGGTGATGCACCCCGACCCCCGGGAGGTGCCGGGCCTCCCGAACTCGCGACGGTGAGAACCCCCGCCCGGTCCGGCGGACGATGGGCCCCCGCCCGCTCTGGCGGACGGTGGGCCCTCGCCCGGTCTGGCGGACGGTGGAGGCCCCGCCCGCGAGAGCCGTCGTGTCGGTTACTCGGGCATGAGGACCCTGTCGATGACGTACACGGTCGCGTTGGTCGTGCGAACGTCGCCGCAGACCACCTTGGCGTCATTCACCCGATAGCTCTCTCCCGAGCCCGAGGTGGTCAGCCGGCCGCCCTCGAGAGTGGTGAGTGTGGCGTCGGCCAGGTCGGTGGGCGTCTGCTCACCCTTGACCACGTGATAGGCGAGGACCTTGGTGAGCATCTCCTTGTCGGCCAGTACCCGATCCCGCGTCTGTTGCGGGATCGCGGCGAAGGCGGCGTTCGTCGGCGCGAACAGGGTGATGTCCTTGGCGGAGTTGAGCGTGTCCACGAGCCCGGCCTTCGCCACGGCGGCGGTCAGCGTGGACAGTGCGGGGGTGGTGGCCGCCGCCGTCGCCACGGGCTGCTCGGCCATCGCGCTGAAGCTGCCGGTGCCCGAGTCGGGTACGGCCGAGCACGCGGGACCGAACGGCTCCTCGGCCGCCCCGGACATGGCGGTGGCCATCGTGCTGACCGCCATGGTGGCGGCCAGGGTCAGGGCCGCCGGAAAAAGGAAGATGCGTCTCATGGTGCTTCCTTGTCTGGGATTGTGTCGTCAGCCCGGTATTCGGCCTTTCCGATGGCCCGGAGGCGACAGGCGGCCCAAGAAACGGCAAAGCATGACAATTCCATTGAGCTGTCAAGAAAGGTCAAAGCGTGACGAGCCTGCCGTTCTGCCGGGCAAGCGTGCTGTATGGCTCGATGTCTGGTGACCGGGGCGAGCGGGTACATCGGCGGACGGCTCGTACCCGAACTGCTCGCCGCCGGGCACGACGTGCGCTGCATGGTGCGCTCGGCGGGACGGCTGCGCGACCTGTCCTGGGCAGGACGAACCGAGATCGCCGAGACCGACGCTCGCGACCTCGACCGGACCGCCGACGCCCTGCGCGGCATCGACGTCGCCTACTACCTCATCCACTCCATGAGCGGCGGCCGGGACTTCGCCGCCGCCGACCGGCAGGCGGCGCGCACGTTCGCCGCCGCGGCGCGGCGTGCCGGGGTCCGGCGGATCGTCTACCTCGGCGGCCTCACACCGGAGCCGGGCGAAGGCCGGGCCGTCTCGACGCACATGAGCTCCCGCGCCGAGGTCGGCGAGATCTTCCTGTCGTCAGGGGTGCCGACCGTGGTCCTCCGCGCCGCGGTGATCATCGGGTCCGGGTCGGCCTCCTTCGAGATGCTGCGGTACCTGACCGAGCGGCTGCCGGTGATGACGACGCCGCGCTGGGTGCGCAGCCGTACCCAGCCCATCGCCGTCCGGGACGTGCTGCGCTACCTCGTGGCGTGGGCGGCGATCGACGAGGAGGTCAACAGGGACTTCGACATCGGCGGGCCCGACGTGCTGACCTACGCCGAGATGATGAACCGCTACGCGGCCGTGGCCGGCCTGCCCCCGCGACTGATCATCCCCGTGCCGCTGCTGACACCCAGGCTGTCGAGCCTGTGGGTGGGGCTCGTCACGCCGGTCCCCGCCTCGATCGCCCGCCCCCTGGTGGAGTCGCTGCGCACCCAGGCCGTGTGCCGCGAGCACGACATCGCCCGGTACGTCGGCGACCCGCCGGACGGCCTGATCCGCTTCGACCGGGCCGTATCGCTCGCGCTCCAGAAGATCAAGGAAGTCGACGTGGCGACCCGATGGTCCTCGGCGGCCGTACCGGGCGCGCCGAGCGACCCTCTCCCCACCGACCCGGACTGGGCGGGCGGCAGCCTCTACATCGACCAGCGCAGCGCGGTCGTCAGCGCCGCCCCCGAAGAGCTGTGGGGGGTCATCGAGGGCATCGGCGGCGAGAACGGCTGGTACTCCCTCCCCGTCGCATGGAAGATCCGCGGCGTCCTCGACCGGCTGGTCGGCGGGGTGGGCCTGCGCCGAGGCCGCCGCGACCCGCTGCGACTCCGGGTCGGCGACTCCATCGACTTCTGGCGGGTCGAGGAGATCGAACACGGACACCTGCTACGGCTGCGCGCCGAGATGCGGCTGCCCGGACTGGCCTGGCTCGAGCTGAGCCAGCACCTCGAGAACGGGCGCACCGTCTACCACCAGCGGGCCGTCTTCCATCCCCACGGTCTGCTCGGGCACCTCTACTGGTGGACGATCCTCCCCTTCCACGGGCTGATCTTCGGCCGGATGCCGAGGAACGTGGCGGCCGCGGCCCGCGACACCGCACGCCGAGGACCGGATGGCGGGCCACGGGTGAGCCCCGGAGGGTGAGAGATGACGGCGGGACCCAGGGGCGGGCACGCTGACGACAGGGCAGCGTCCTCCGCCGCCGGGTCACTGGGCTGCTGGATGGAGGCCGCGCGGCGGTGAATCCACGCGGCCATGGGCTCTCGGACCCTCCATCCTGTCTCCGAACGCCGGACCCGTCCTCAGCCTCCTCGTTTCCAGAACGGGCGGGAGCGGCGGGTGGCGGAGTCGGTGGAGGACTCGCCCACCAGCAGAGTGAGGACCTCCACCGCGCGTGCCCACAGCGCGTCCGTGTCGGCGCCGGGGTGTTCGGCCGCTTCGAGTTCGGTGGCCAGCGCCGACAGCTCGGCATGACCGCCGAGATGGGCGGCGAGGGCGGCCAGCCTGCTGCCTAGATCGGCCAGGTAGAGCCGGCGGTCGACGTGGACCGTCTTCAGCCGGTCGAGTTCGGCCACCAGCTGCGGTCTGACCAGGTCGAGCGACTGCCCGGCCGCCGGACGCGGCGGGGTGGCCTTCCCGCGGCCGAGCCTGGCGCTGAGCCCGCGGGACGGCCTGCCACGCGTGACGCGTGCCGCGTCCTCGCTCGCTTCGCGCGAGGGTCCTTCAGGCAACCAGCGCACCCCGCCGGACCCGCCGGGTCCACCGCGGTCGCCGCCTCCGCCGGGCAAACCGGAGACACCGGACCCTCCAGATCCAGCAGGCTCTCCAGCCCCGGGCTCTCCAGCTCCGCCGGGCCCTCCGGGCCCTCCAGCTCCGCCGGGCCCTCCGGGCCCACCAGGGCTGCCGTGCTGTCCGGTGTCTGACGGTCCTGCTGGTGCTGCCGGTCCAGGCGCGGACTCCGCGACGTGGGCCGTGCCGAAGCCGCCCGAGAAGCCGCCGGAGGCCGGAGCGCCGGGCTCGGGCAGGCCCCCGGGGGCCGGCGAGCCGGTACGCCTGGGGGCGGCCGGCCTGGGCGGGGTGACGGGAGCGGCGGCCGCCATCGCGGTGAACATCATGCCGGACGCGGCGGGTGGCGCCATGGGTGGCTCCCACCCGCTGGGCGGTTCGACGGGCTGGATCACGTGGTGTTCGGGGGCGCCGTCGGTGACCTGGCGGGTGTCGACGGCGACGTATGCGGTGAAGCGGCACAGCACGCCGTAGATGAGGGAGGTCTCCACGATCCTGGACTCCAGGTCGTGCTCGCCCATGGCGTAGCGGTCCTCCAGGTCGCGCAGGTGCGCGCGGGCCCAGACGGCGCGGATGGCGGGATTGTCTACCACGGTGCCGGGAACGGTCTGCTCCCACGGCGCGCCGCCCGCGAGACCGTGGACGGTGACGGAGGAGCCGTCGCGGTAGCGCCCCGACACGGTCAGCGGGACGCCAGGGAAGATCGCGCCCAGGTGAGTGACGGTGCCGGCCTCGACGTCGAGGCCCTTCAACGACAGGTCGGTGACCAGCGGGGCGCCGATCCTGCGGTGGATGTGGTCCATGGCGGCGTCGAGGCGGTCCTCCGACTCGACCAGCTCGCAGCGGCCGGCGCCGAGGCTGGCGAGCCTGCCGAGGAAGCCCGCGTTGACGGCCCTGTCGATGCCGACGACGTGCACGCGCATGGCCGACAGGGCGCCTCCGGTCTGCTCCAGGATCTGGTCCTCGTTGCCGACCTGGCCGTCGGTGACCAGCACGACGATCCGGTCGCGAGGCCCGTCCTCGACCGGCTCGCCCGGCGCGGTGGCGGGCTCGCCGACGGGCCCGCCGGGCGGGGCGGCGACGCCGTCCTGGGCGATGGCATCCGTGCCGGCCGCCCGGGGCTGGGCGAGCAGGGTGATGGCCCGCCGGAGCGGGGCGAGCAGTTCGGTGCCGCCGCGGGCGTCGACCCTCGACAGGTGTTCGACCGCGCGGTAGCGGTTGCGGTCGGAGGCCGCCCGCAGCCCCTCGAACGCCGGCTCCACCACCGAGTCGAACGTCAGCACCGCGAACCTGTCGTCGCCGGTGAGCGTGTCGACGATGCGGGCGGCGGCACGCCGGGCCGCCACCATCTTCCAGCCGGTCATGCTGCCCGAGCGGTCGAGCAGCAACACCACGTCGCGGGGGGTACGCCGCTCCGGGAGCGCGGGCGGCAGCACGGTCAGGTCGAAGGTGCCCTCGCCGTCGAGCAGCAGCGCCGTCGAGGCGTCGAAGCCCAGGCGCAGGATGAAGTCGCGGTCGAGGCGCTCGCCGGGGCGTACCTCGACGGTCGTGCCCTCGCGCTGGACGACGTGCAGGCTCGAGGCCAGCTCGCGCAGCTCGAGGCCCGCCGGATCGACGTCGGCGCGCAGCGACAGCCGTACCGGATGGGGGAAGCCCGGCAGCAGCACGGGCGGGGTGACGCGGGAGGCGTCGGGAACGGCGTCGGTGTCGGGGGCCACGCCGCCGCCCGCGGGGGCGCCGTCGACGGGCGCGCCGGGGATGTAGCGGGGCGCGACCACGAGGGGGAAGCGGAAGGTGGCCGCACCGTCCTCGTACGGCAGCGGCTGGCTCAGCGTGAGGCGCACGGTGACGCGCTCGCCCGGCAGGATGTTGCCCACCGTGATCGTGAAGACGTCGGGCCTGTCCTCCTCGGCGAGCGCGGCCCGCCTGCCCTCGCTGAGCGCCCTGTCGTAGTCGGCTCTGGCCTGGCCGCGCTCCTTGAGCACCCCCTCGATCACCCGGCCGTCGGCCTCCATCGTGAACGCGGTCACGGCCGCCCTGTCCGGCAGCGGGAAGACGTACGTGGCCTCCAACGTCACGTCGAACGGGTTGCGGAAGCCCTGGGCCACCTCCACGCCCGCGATCAGCCCGCTGATGCGCGCGACGACGTCGACGCTCTCCATCGGGAGGTTGCCGCGCTCGGTCCGCAGCGCGCCCATGCCGGCCTCGGGGAGCGGCAGGCACTCTGTCGGGTCCAGCGAGATGATCTTCATGTCGCGCTCCCTTCGTGGAGGCGGCGCTCTTCGAGCACCGCGAGAAGCGGTCCGGCGGCGGCGAGGACTGCCTCGATGTCGGCTTCTGAGGGGGTACGGCCGGCGCCGTCGATGAGCAGCGTCACGCCCTCGGCCAGCCGTACGCCGTGGACAGGCCATGACCGCGGGCCGTGCTGGGGCCGGCGCGCCCAGAACCTCGGCCGTGCGCCTTCACCCGGCCACACGATGTCGGGGCCGCCCGGCGCGCCGAGGAGCGGGGCCGGAGCCATCCAGGACCCTCCGTCGGGCGGCCAGGCGGATCCGGGACCCGCGGCGGGGGCAGATGGCGACGGCGGGCTGGGGGACGAGCCGCCGGGAACCGCCGGGGGCCATGACGGCGACGCTGGGTCGGCGGTGAGAGACGCGTCGGGCCCGGCGCCGGCGGCAGGGGCGTGGTCCCGGTGGGGAGCGAGGTCGTGGATCGGATCGGGGACCCGTGAAGGGTCGCGGGGCGGCGCCTGGTATGGCGCCGGGCCGGGGGTGGCTTCGGGACGGAGCGCAGCGGTCGCGGGCGGTCGGGAGGCGTTCGGTGGAGCGGACGCCGAAGGTGTGGCATGAGGCTGCGGGGGAGTCGGCCCCGGCGCGGCGGGGGCGGCCTGGGCAGGCGCGGCTGAGACCGGCGGGGACGTGGCTGTGCGCTCCTGGGCGGACGATGCGGTGGGGGAGGGCTGAGAAGGCGCGGCCGGAACCGGCGGGGGAGCGACTGTGCGCTCCGGGGCAGACGGCTCGGCGGGGTCGCGCGGGGGGTGCGGGGGAGAGGTCTCGGTGGGCGGGGTGAGGTGGGCGGCCCGGGCGAGCATCGTGTCGGTGGCGCCTGCCAGAGCGACCTGGATCTCGGCGATGGACGATCCGTCGGCCTGCATCCGCTTGATCGCCACCAGTTGCAGCAGGTGCCGCCGCCCATAGAGGGCCACCCTGCCGCGCCTGGTGAGCGGCGGGTCGAGGAGCCCGATCGTGGCGTACCACCGGATCAGCCGCTCGCTCGGCACCTCGCGCACCCGGCCGTTGACCTGCTGGCCCGAGGCGCGCAGATGCTCGGCGGCGCGCTCCGCCAGCTCGCTGATCGTCCAGGTCTCGCTCATGATGCAACAATGACACTGTCATCGTTGCAGTGTCAAGATGGGGAAGATTCGGCTGGTGGCCGGGGTTGTTACGGGGGAGACCAGATTGTCGAGCGACGAGAGGAAACCTCATGGCTACGATCACCGGACCGCTGTCGGGCGACGCGCGCAAGGTTGTCGCGGAGGCTCTGCAGGGGGCGCTGGTCGACCTGATCGATCTGTCTCTGGTGGGCAAGCAGGCCCACTGGAACGTGATCGGTCCCCACTTCCGTCCGCTGCACCTGCAGCTGGACGAGCTGGTGACGGTCGCGCGTGAGCACGCCGACACCGTCGCGGAGCGTGCCGTCGCGCTGGGGATCAACCCCGACGGGCGCTCGGCCACGATCGCGGCGTCGACGAAGCTGCCGCAGCCGGAACACGGCTGGATCGAGGACGGCAAGGTCGTCGCGACCTTCACCGACATCCTCGAAGGCGTCATCAGGCGGATGCGGGAGCGGGTCGCCGCCACCGACGAGCCGGACCCCGTGACGCAGGACCTGCTGATCGCCGTCACGCAGGACGTCGAGAAGCAGCACTGGATGTTCCAGGCCCAGCGCTGACGTCACGGCCCTGCGCCGGACACGGCACCCGCACGGCACGCCCATGCGCACGGCCCTGCGCCGCGCCGGGCGAAGGCCCCGGGCGGAGGGACCGCGGGAAGCCGGGCGGAGGGCGGCAGGAAGGGCGGAGGGCTACAGGAAGAAGGCGGCCAGCGTGGCGATCGGGGGGCGGGTGGCCAGCAGCAGGCGCAGCCCCTCCTCCGTCCCGTGGGTGGCCACCTCGGCCTCCACCAGCGCCCGCAGCCACGCGTCGCCGTCGCCCCGCAGCGCCGCCCCTTCCAGCCGGTCGAGCACGGTCGCGCCCGGGTGCGCCTCCCTGGTCAGCGCCGACAGCAGGTGCGGCCACCCGACCGTGAGGGCGGCCAGCTTGGCCACCGCCGCGTCGGGCGTGCGGGGCGCCCCGGCCAGCTGCCGCCGGTAGCTGACGAACGAGTAGAAGCGGAACACGTTGAGGTACCGCTTCACCTCGCGCGGGTTGCGCAGGTCGAGCCACGGGAGGGTGCCCCCGATGGCGTGGAAGGCGTTCTCGTCGCTGTAGAGGTCGCCGAAGACGCGGTCGGCGGCCCGCCGTACCTCTTCGGGGCGGGCGCCGAGGGCGTGCTGCGCGTGGCGGACGCTGTGCTCCAGGGTCGCCGACGTGGGCGACAGGCGCCTGATGGCGGCCTCCACCTTGTCGATCTCCTCCTCCCGTACGGGTTCGGCGGACGGCGGCGCGTCGTCGGCCTGCAGGCCGAGCAGGCCGCGCAGGTAGTGGGGCAGGCGGTCCTCGTCGAGCTGCGGCACGCTCAGCGGCAGCTGCACGATCTTCTCCAGGAACCGCCAGCCGACGCCTTCGGGCAGCCGCAGCCCCCGGTAGGCGTTCTCGACGTGCGCGGCCACCACGTCGGGCTCCATCGCCAGCACGAAGACGCAGTTGGGGAACTCGCCCGCCAGGAACAGGTTGATCGCCTCGATGACGTGCGCGACCGTGCCGGCGGAGCAGCGGTCGAGGTCGTCGACGAACACCACCAGCGGGCGTTCGGGGGTGGCCACCAGGTCCAGCACGTTGCGCATGTCGGTCTGCACCAGGTGCAGGAAGCCCGCCTTGCCGCGGTAGCCGTGCTCGCCGGCGAGACCGAGCGGGTCGGCCGGGCGCATCAGGTCGCTGAAGCTGCCGCTCGCCGCCTCGCCGAAGAACCTGGCCATCCGCAGCGTCCCGGTGATCATCGAGGCCAGGGCGCCCGACGAGCCGATCGCGGCGGCCGCGCCCTTCAGCCACGGCAGCAGCTGTTCGGCCGCCAGCGCCGCGCCGGACAGCAGCAGCGTGCCGGCCAGCGCGATCCCGGCGGGCGCGAGCCTGGTGAGGGCCAGCCGGTAGGCCTGGCGGCGGACGGACTCCCTGTCGACCCGGGTGAGGTTCAGCTCCAGCCAGAACCGTTCCCGCTCGGCGGGCGGCAGGCGCCGGGTGACCTGCGTGATGATCTCGTGGGCGAGACCGGCCCACACCTGCTCGCCGTCCTGGTACATCCACGGGTTGAACCAGACCGTCGGCCGCCAGTCGCCCCCGGCCTCCGGTACGGCCCGGCCGGCGCGCGGGGCGACCGCCCGCCGTACCCGATCGAGGATCTCGGCGTTGGTCACCTGGCCGCGCTCGCGGCGCGGCACGCGCAGCCCGACCGGGTTCTCGCCGCTGGCTCCCGGGTCGAGAAGTTCCTGCACCATCCGCATGAGTGAGGTCTTGCCGACGCCCCACGGCCCTTTCACGCCGATCGTCAGCGGCGGCTGGGTGTCGGGGTGGCGGATGAAGGCGGCCATCGCCTCGGCGTAGACGCGGTGCCCGAGCCGGTCGTCGAGCGTCCACCGGTCCGGGGTCAGGCGGGCTCTCGGCCGTACGGCGGTGCGGCCCGCGCGCAGCCGCCGCAGGTTCCACGCCAGCCGGTCGGCCTCCTCGAGTGTCAGCAGCGATCCGCCGAACTCGCGTACCGCCTGGTGCGGAACCGGGGCCAGACCCCAGCGGACCAGCTCGTCCAGGCCTTCGCGGGCGTCCAGCAGGGCGGCGTGGTCGGCCGTCAGCTGCTCGGCGGGCCCGAGCAGCGAGGCCACGGGCAGCAGCCGCCGCGCGGCCTCGCTCAGGTGCAGGTCGTGGACGCGGGCGACGATCTCGGCCGCCGATTCGGGCACCTCCCGCTCGCCCACCGCTCTCAGCATGGCCGCCGTGTGCGCCAGCGCCACCTCTCCCGGGGTACGGCCCGCGCTGACGGTCACGTCCTCGATGTCGCCGTGGCCGAACATGATCGCGCGCAGGTCGGAGCCGCGTTCCTCGTAGGCTTGCCGCGCCATGCCGTACAGGTCGGCGACCGTGACCGCGTCGCGCCGGGACAGCAGGCCGTCGGCCAGCAGCCCGGTGAGGGAGGGGGCGGGGCCGGGCCGCTCGGTGCCGCGGCCGAGCGCGGCCGTCAGGGCGGCGGCGGCCACGGGTGGGTCGCCCGGCACGTTGAGCCGCGCGTGGCCGGGCTGCTCGGGGCCGGTGTGCAGCACCCAGCCGAAGTCGACCACCAGCAGCAGCGCCGCCGCGCAGGAGTCGCCGAGCCGCCGCGAGAACTCGGCGATCAGTCCCGTGAACGCGCTCGGCACCCACGCCGATCCGGCGGGCCAGCGGACCAGTAGCAGCTCGCCGGGCTCGGCCGACTGGAGGAAGGCCGCCAGGTCGGGGAAGGGGGTTTCAGGGCCGCAGGTGCGCACGCCGAACGCGCACTGCCGGAGGGCGTGCGCGAACCTGCGGGAGGGCTCACCGTCCAGGAAGACCAGGGCCCTGCGGGCCTTGATCCGGGGTGCCGGCCGCATGGGTGTCATGTCCAGGATGCTGGGACCCAGGATCGGCGGTGGCGCAGGGTTTGCGCAGAGTTTGACCGCGCGATCCCTTTCCATTCATGTCATTCCGATCGACTGGGCAAGGGCTTGGGCCTAGCGTGGCAACCGACAGGGAGGGCCCCACATGTTGCGCAGAACAGTGCTCCGCACGGGCGCCGTCGTGGTCGGCTCCCTGTGGCTCGGCTCGCCGGAGGCCCACGCCGCCGCCGGCCCCTACGGGCCGCTCGGCAAGCCCAACGCCGACGGACTGGCGCTCCCCAAGGGCTTCACGGGCCGGGTGGTGGCCCGTTCGGGGCGCAAGGTGGCGGGCCTGAGGTGGCACGCCGCCCCGGACGGCGGTGCCTGCTTCCCCGACGGCGACGGCTGGATCTACGTGTCCAACTCCGAGATCCCGCTGCTCGGCGGCGCGTCGGCGCTGCGGTTCGGGCCTGACGGCGCCGTCCGCGACGCCTACCGCATCCTGTCGGGCACCGACCTCAACTGCGCCGGCGGCGCCACCCCGTGGAACACCTGGCTGTCGTGCGAGGAGGTCACCAGGGGCCGCGTCTTCGAGTGCGACCCGTACGGCTCCCGCGCCGCCCGCCCCCGCCTGGCCATGGGCCGCTTCAAGCACGAGGCCGCCGCCTGCGACCCCGACCGGCAGGTCGTCTACCTGACCGAGGACGAGCCTGACGGGTGCTTCTACCGGTTCAGGCCGCGCGACTGGGGCGACCTGACGGAGGGCACGCTGGAGGTGCTGACCACGTCGGGCGCCTGGCGGCGTGTCCCCTCGCCGGCCGCGCTCACCAGGGCCACCCGCCACCAGGTCGACGACGCCAGGCACTTCGACGGCGGTGAGGGCTGCCACTACATGGGCGGCGTCTGCTACTTCACCACCAAGGGCGACGGCAAGGTGTGGGCCTACGACGCCGTCAAAGGCAGCCTGGAGCCGCTGTCGAGGGTGCGGGGCGCCGACAACATCACCGGTTCGGAGGCGGGCGAGCTGTTCGTCGCCGAGGACGGCGGCAACATGGAGATCAGCCTGGTCGGCCGCTCGGGAGAGGTTTCCCCGTTCCTGCGGCTGGCGGGCCACGACCGGTCGGAGCTGACCGGGCCCGCCTTCTCCCCCGACGGCAGGCGGCTCTACTTCTCCTCGCAGCGGGGCAGGAAGGGCGACGCGGGCGGGCTCGACGGCCACACCTTCGAGGTGACGGGGCCTTTCGCTCAGGCGTTGCTCAAGTAGCCGGTCAGCGCCGCCTTCAGCTCCTCGGTCAGCGCGGGCGAGTGGTGCGGGATCACGGCCTTGACCATGGAGACCGCCATCGTGCCCATCAGCAGGGCCCGGTCGGGGTCGAGGCCGGGGGAGCGGCGCAGGAGCAGCGCGGCGACCTGCTCGGCGATCGCCGCGTGCAGCCGTTGCGAGGCGGCCGCCAGCCGGTCGCCCGTGGCCGAGCCGTACAGCAGGGCCCAGTAGGCGGGCGAGCGGCTCTTGAAGGCCACGCTCTCGTCGACGAACGCCGCCACCAGGGCCTCCAGCGGCACCTCGGGGGTGACGGCGGCCAGCCGCTCGGCCCAGTACTCGCCGCGCTCGTCGGTGTAGCGGGCCACCAGGCCGTCGAGGATCTCGTCCTTGTTGCGGAAGAACTGGTACAGCGAGCCGGGCGACATGCCCGCCCGCGCCGCCACCTGGTTCGTCGTGAGGTCGGGGTAGCCCACCTCGGCGATGACCAGCTCCGCCGCGTCGAGGATCTCGGCCATGCGCTTGAGGCCCCGCGCCTGGCGGCGTACCGGACGGCCGGACATGCGAGCAGTTTACCGAGTTTCGTCGGCGACCAGCAGTGCCTCGGCGCCCACGGGCGTGAACCCGGCCGCCAGGAAGGCGCGCAGGCTGGCCGCGTTGCCCGGGGCGACCTGCGCCCACAGCGGCTCGTCGCACAGCGCGCGGGCCGCCGCGGCCAGCCTCCGGCCCACGCCGCGTCCCCGGTGGGCGGGATCGACCTCCACCGCGACCTCCCACCGCCCCGCCACGCCCCTGCCGATCACCAGCACGCCCTCCTCGCCGGCCCACACGCGTACGGCGTCACGGTGCCGCATGGCGCGCGCCACGCGGGGATGGCCGTCGTCGGTGATCTCGGTGAGCCCGGCGGGCGGCGGCCCTGCCAGCGGCCGGGCGAGCAGGAGCGCGTCGAGGTTGTCGACCGTCCTGCCGGTCTCCAGCTCCAGCGCCCGCAGGAACGGCGGGTTCAGCGGCGCGGACAGGTCGCCGTCGGGCAGCCTGTCGCGCAGCCAGCCGTGGTCGAGGTCGGCGAAGACCACGCTGTGCGCGGTGAAGGCGATCACGCCCATGTCGCGGTGGCTGGGTTGCGGCACGATCGTCACCGTGCCGTCGGCGCGGGGAAGCCTGCCCGCCGCCACGTCGGACAGCAGCTCGGCCAGTGTCATCAAGGGTCTCTCCTGTCGTCGGGGACGCGGCATCCCCTCCTGATCTACCGCAATCCGCAGGCCGGGGAGTGCGGGCCCGCTTCAGAGGTCGAGGGACCAGACCTGCTCGACGACGTCCACCCCGTTCTCGACCGACGTCTCCTCCGAGTCCAGGCTGAAGCCCGCCGCCTGGTAGATCCTGCGCGCGCTCACCAGCGAGTCCCTGGTCCACAGCACGATCCGCTTGTACCCCGACTCCCGCGCGTGCCGCAGGCACTCCTCCACCAGCCGCCGCCCCAGGCCGAGCCCGCGCGCCGCGGGCTCCACCAGCAGCATCCGCAGCTGCGCGGTGGTGTCGTCCTTGTGCACGCAGAACACCGAGCCGACCGGCTCCCCGTCGATCTCGGCGATCCAGCCCGTGTCCCTGGCCGGGTCGTACTCGCTGACGATGCGCGCGACGACCTTCTCGAACTCGAGGCCCCAGCCGTACTCCTTGCCGTACAGCGCCGCGTGCCGCCAGACGGCCCATCCGAGATCGCCCGTGCGCGGCGGCCTGATGACGTACGGCACGCGCGAGGCGGGCGCCTCCCGGCCGAGCGTCTTCCTGATCGACGACATCGCCGCGACGAGTCGTGCCTGCTCCTCCTCGCCGAGCCCGTCGAGCAACTGGCTGATCCGCTCGCTCTGGCGCCGGTCGAGCCCGGCGAAGGTGGTCGTGCCGGCCTCGGTGAGCCGGACGACCTGCTTGCGGGCGTCGCTCGAGGACCGCTCCCTGACGAGCAGGCCGTCGGCCTCGAACCTGGCCAGGATTCTGCTCAGGTATCCGGCGTCGAGGTCGAGCATGCGCCGCAGCTCGCCCGCCTCCAGCGCCGGCCCCTCGGCGCTGGCGAGCTCGAACAGCACCCTCACCTCGGTCAGGGAGTAGGGCGAATCGAGCATGCCGAGCTGCAGGACGCCGATCACCTTGGTGTAGAAGCGATTGAAGGCCCTGATCTCAGCGATCCTTGCCTCGGTCAATGAGTTCATTGACACAGTCAAGCATGAGAGGATGTCTGTTGTGAAGCACCTGTTCATTGGTGGATACGGTCCCGACATCGTGGTCGCGGGCAAGGATCTGGCCGTGCTCGCGCGCGCCGCGGCCCACAAGGCCTCCTTCCTGGCGTTCCATCCCGCGATGCCGGTGCTGTACGCCGTGGGCGAGGACGACCGCGGCACCGTGAGCGCCTACTCGGTGGCCGCCGACCGGCCGGCCCCGCTCGGCGAGCGCTCCAGCGAGGGCGGCCAGCCGTGCCATGTGGCCGTGCATCCGGGCGGGCGGCTGCTGGCGGTGGCCAACTACGGCGACGGCGTCGTGAGCCTGCACGAGCTCGACGAGAACGGCGCCTTCGCCGGTGAACCCGTCGTGCTCACCCACCACGGTTCCGGTCCGGTGTGGGAACGGCAGGAGCGGCCCCACGCCCACCAGATCGTCTTCCATCAGGACGTGTTGCACGTGTGCGATCTCGGCACCGACGAGATCCGCCGCTACGCGCTCGACGGCCGCGCGCTGGAGTTCGTGAAGCTGCCCGCCGGGATGGGTCCCCGCCACCTGGTGTTCGACGGCGACCGCTGCCATGTGGCCGGCGAGCTCGACGCCATGGTGCGCAGCTACGACAGCCACTGGAACGAGCTGGCGGCCGCCCCCGCCAGCCAGGCGCCGGGCACGAACTATCCCTCGCACATCGAGGCGGCCGACGACTACGTCTATGTCGCCAACCGCGGCCCCGACACGATCGCGGTCCTGCGCAGGACCGATCTGGCGCCGGTGACGGAGGTGTCCAGCGGCGGTGCCTGGCCCCGGCACTTCGCCATCGACGGCGCCGCCATGTACGTGGCCAACCAGACCGACGACGCGGTCTCCGTGCTGTCACTGCACGGCGGCCTGCCCCGGCCGACGGGCGGGCGCATCGAGGTGGTCGCGCCCGCCTGCGTGCTGCCCCGCTAGTCAGGCCTGGCCGCGAGGATCGCGCTCAGCAGCCGCCTGATCTCCGGCTCCACCGCCTCCTTGGTCACGCCCAGGCCGGTCAGCGCCGCCGTCGCGGGGCCCTCCTCCAGCGACAGGACGCCCAGGAGGATGTGCTCGGTGCCCACGTAGTTGTGGCCGAGCCGTAGCGCCTCACGCAGGGTGAGTTCGAGCGCCTTGGTGGCCTGGGCGGAGAAGGCGATCATGTCGGGCGCGCCTGACCCGGCCGGCGGCGTCACCGCCTCCCGCACGGCCGTGGGGCTCGCCCCGAGCGTAACCATGATCTTGGCGGCGATGCCCTCGGGCTCGTGCAGGAGGCCGAGCACGAGGTGGCCCACCTCGATCTGGTCGTGCCCGCCGTCGCGCGCCTCCGCCTGGGCCTGGACGACCACGTGGCGGGCGCGCTCGGTGAAGCGGGCGTAGTTGCGCAGGTCCTCGGCCAGGGTGGGGCCGTCCTTCGACACGAACCGCTTCTGCGCGGCCTGCTTGCTCACGCCCATGCTGCGGCCGATCTCCGTCCAGGAGGCGCCCGAAT
Source organism: Nonomuraea sp. NPDC004354 (assembly GCF_053602555.1). Classification (NCBI taxonomy): domain Bacteria; kingdom Bacillati; phylum Actinomycetota; class Actinomycetes; order Streptosporangiales; family Streptosporangiaceae; genus Nonomuraea; species Nonomuraea sp. NPDC004354. The sequence continues at coordinate 1,118,240 of NZ_JBSGDV010000001.1, forward strand.
GCCGCGCCTGGTCCACGAAGTGGCCGATGAGGTGGTCGGCGACGTCGCCGAGGTGTTCGCCGAGCGTGACCGCGTCGGACAGCTGGTCGAGCGGATCGCCGCCGCGGGTCTTGATCGCTGAGATCAGGTCGTCGAGCCTGACGGTGTTCTCCATTCGTCAACCATAGGTTGACGATAAAGGGTCGTCAACCGTTGGTTGACGCTCGGTCCGCCGCTCGCCGGTGAGTCCGTCGATACCCCGTCCTGGAGCGGTACGCCGCGCCGCGGGCGCCGCCGGATGATCTCCTCCGGCGCGTGTTCGATCCGGCCAGGATGGGCAGGGAACTCCTCGTGACCACGCGACCCGATCCGCCCCTCCCCGGTGTCGGCCGGCGCGGTCACGCCTGTCGTGCCCGCGTCCGGCGTCGGACCGCGCACGGCACCCGCCTTTTGGTCTAGACCATTGCCGGTACCAAAGGGCACAATGCGTTGCATCGGCGATACGTCGAAGGCACCGCCCCAGCAGTTTGGCCGTGAACCCCATCGGGAGGAACCCGCCATGCGTATTGGAGTGCTCACCGGAGGCGGCGACTGCCCCGGTCTCAATGCTGTGATCAGGGCTGTTGTTCGCAAGGGTGTCAGCGTTTACGGGCACGAGTTCGTCGGCTTCAGGGACGGCTGGCGCGGCCCCCTCGAGGGCGACACCATGCCGCTCGACATCCAGGCCGTGCGAGGGATCCTGCCGCGGGGTGGCACGATTCTGGGTTCGTCCCGCACGAACCCGATCAAGATCGAGGGTGGCGTCGACCGGATCAAGGACAACCTCACCGCGAGCGGGATCGACGCCTTGATCGCCATCGGCGGCGAGGACACCCTCGGTGTCGCCCGCCAGTTGTCCGACCGTGAGGTCAAGGTGGTCGGCGTGCCCAAGACCATCGACAACGACCTGTCCGGCACCGACTACACCTTCGGCTTCGACACCGCCGTCAACATCGCCACCGAGGCCATCGACCGGCTCCACACCACCGCCGAGTCCCACCACAGGGCGCTGATCTGCGAGGTCATGGGCCGTCACGCGGGCTGGATCGCGCTGCACGCGGGCATGGCGGGCGGTGCCAACGTCATCCTCATCCCCGAGAAGCCGTTCGACATCGACCGTGTCTGCGAGTACGTCGAGTCGCGCTTCCGCACGCGCTATTCACCGATCATCGTGGTCGCCGAGGGCGCCCACCCCCTCGAGGGGCAGATGACACTGCAGGCGAGCGAGCTCGACGCCTTCGGCCACGTACGGCTCGGCGGCATCGGCGAGATGCTGGCCAAGGAGATCGAGAAGCGCACCGGCAAGGAGGCTCGCACGACCGTGCTCGGCCACATCCAGCGCGGCGGCACGCCGACCGCCTTCGACAGGGTGCTGGCCACCAGGTTCGGGCTGCAGGCCATCGACGCGGTCCACGCCGGCGACTTCGGCACGATGGTGGCGCTGCGCGGCACCGACATCGTGCGCGTGGGGCTCGACGAGGCCACCTCGGAGCTGAAGACCGTCCCGGTCGAGCGCTACGAGGAGGCCGAGGTCTTCTTCGGTTAAGCGGATTGCAATTGGCGGGCCGTACCGTGAGGGCAGAGCGGGAGACCGCTCCATTCCCTCCGGGTACGGCTCGCCCCTGATTGTCGCGGCCCATGATGAAGGGGGCGAGCCGTACCCGCCGGATGCTGTCGCTCTCGCCGTCCCCGCAGGCCGGAGGGCCGGGAGAAACGCCGCGAGGGCCGCGGCGGATCCGGGATCGCCCCGGCCGCCGCGGCCCTCGCGTGCGGATGTCTCAACCCCGTGGGTGCTGCTGGGGCCGGCCGTAGGGCGCCTGCGTCCTCCTGGGGAGGGGGCCGCCCGCCTGCGGGGCGGCGCCGTACTCGGGTCTGCCGTACTCCGGCCGTCCCTGCTCGCCCAGCCCCTGCGCGGCCCGGCCGCGCTCCTGCCGCCCGTGCACGGGCCGCCCTTGCTCGGGCAGGCCCTGCGGGGGCAGGCCCTGCGGGGGACGGCCGCGCTGCGACCGGCCCTGCGCGGGCGGGCCCGCGGGCACGGGCGCGCGAAGGGTCTGGGCGCTCTCGGCCGCCTGGCGGCGCCTCTCGAGGCGGGCCATCAGCTCGGCGTCCTCCTGCATCTCCGCCTGCGACGGAGACAGGATGACCATCAGCAGCATGGTCAGCGTGATGAGGCTGACCACCGTCATCAACGGCACGAGGAAGGACAGCGCGTCCGCGCCGGCCACGTGCCCGGATGCGGTGTGGAGCTGGACGCTCATCCCGAACATGCCCGTGTAGTGCATGCCGGCGACGGCGACACCCATGATCAGCGCGGCGCCGGTGATCGCCAGGGCCCGCCTGACGCGCAGGGTGAACCATAGAGCGACCGTCGCGGCGACGACCGCGATGACGACGGAGGCGCCCACGAACGTCGGGTCGTAGGTGACGTGGGCCGACATGTTCATGGCGTACATGCCCATGTAGTGCATGGCGGCCACGCCGAGCCCGGTCAGCAGGCCGCCGCCGAGCAGGGCGAGCACCTTGGCGCGGCCGAAGGAGACCAGGAACAGTCCCGCGCCGACCACGACGACGGCCACCAGCGCCGAGGCGACGGTGAGCGGGACGTCGTACCTGATCTCGGTGCCCTCGACGTCGAAGCCCATCATGGCGATGAAGTGCATGACCCAGATGCCGGTGCCGCCGATGGAGATGGCCGCGCCGATGAGCCATCGCGCACGCGAGGAGCCGGTCGAGGCGTTGGCCTGAGCGGTGAGCCGTAGGCCGAGCATCGAGCCCATACACGACATCACGTACGCGAGGATCGGCGTGAGCGGACCCTGGGTGAAATGATTCATGTTGTGACAATCCTTGCCATAGGGATCTTCCGGATTGTCGCAGCGTGTCTATCCCATTTGCATGGATAGCTCAACTATCTGTCAATCTCCTCTGTCGGAAACGTGAGAACCTCTCATGGGCGATGCCTTCTGGCGGGCGATCGCGGTCTTCAGGGTCGCGTCGCTTATCTACGCGGCGGTGCTGATGCTCCAGCACGAGGGCTTCGCCCACCCGGTCGCCGGCTGGACGGTCATCGCGATCATGGCGCTGTGGACCGCGGCCGCCACCGTCTGCTACTCCGTCGAGGCCCTGCGCGGCTGGCCGCTGCTGACCGTCGACATGCTGGTGGCGCTGGGCTGCCTGCTGGCCACGCCGTACGTGCAGGGTTCCTTCCAGGGGCAGCTCGGCAGCATGCCGGTCCCCGCGATCTGGATCGCCGGCCCCGTCCTGGCCTGGGCCGTGTACGGCGGGCGCCGCCTGGGCGGGGTGGCGGCGGCGATCGTGGCGGGCACCGACCTCTGGGTGCGGATGGCGGGGCCCGGCTCCCCGATCCTGATCAACGGGGCGGTCCTGCTGTTCATGGCGGGAGTCGTCGTCGGGCACGTGGCGCGCCTCGCGGTACGGGCCGAGGAGCGCATGCAGCGCGCCGTCGAGATGGAGGCCGCCCAGCGCGAACGCGAACGGCTGGCCCGCGGCATCCACGACTCGGTGCTGCAGGTGCTGGCGCTGGTCAAGCGCCGTGGTCAGGAGCTCGGCGGCGAGGCGGCCGAGCTGGGCAGGCTGGCCGGGGAGCAGGAGGCCGCGCTGCGCGAGCTGGTCGCGGTGCGGACCGCGCCGACGGGGGCGGCGGATCTGCGGGCGCTGCTCATGAGGTTCGGCTCGGCCCAGGTGACGATCTCCACGCCGGCCACGCCGCTGGTCCTGCCCACCGGCGTGGCCGAGGAGACGGCGGCCGCCGTACGGGCGGCGCTGGACAACGTGCGCGCCCACTGCGGCGAGCGGGCGCGGGCCTGGGTGTTCGCCGAGGAGGGCGACGGCGAGGTGACGGTCAGCGTGCGCGACGAGGGCCCCGGCATCGCCGCAGGACGGCTGGAGCAGGCGCGCGCCGACGGGAGGCTCGGCGTCGCCCAGTCGATCAAGGGCCGGGTGGCCGATCTGGGCGGCAGGGTGTCGATCCTGTCCACGCCCGGCGAGGGCACCGAGGTGGAGATCACCGTGCCCGCGCCGCTTCGCCGGCGGTCCTGAAGGTGGCGGCCCTTAGAGTGACGGCATGGTGCGGGTGATGGTGGTCGACGACCATCCCATGTGGCGCGACGCGGTGGCCAGGGACCTGGCCGAGGCGGGGTACGAGGTGGTCGCCGCCGTGGGCGAGGGACGGCAGGCGCTCCGGGTGGCCGAGGCGGTCAGGCCCGACGTGGTCGTCCTCGACCTGCAGTTGCCCGATCTGTCGGGGGCGCAGGTGGCCAGAGGGCTGCCCGGGGTGAAGATCCTGGTGCTGTCGGCGAGCGCCGAGCAGGAGGACGTGCTGGAGGCGGTGAAAGCCGGCGCCTGCGGCTACCTGGTCAAGTCGGCCGGCCGGGAGGAGTTCCTCGACGCGGTGGCGCGGACCGCCGTGGGCGACGCGGTCTTCACGCCCGGGCTCGCGGGGCTGGTGCTGGGGGAGTACCGCCGGCTGGCCGCAGAGTCGCGCACGCGGCCGGAGGGTCCCCGGCTGACCGACCGGGAGACCGAGGTGCTGCGCCTGGTGGCCAAGGGGCTGTCCTACAGGCAGATCGCCGACCGGCTCGTGCTCAGCCATCGCACGGTGCAGAACCACGTCCAGAACACGCTCAACAAGCTCCAGCTCCACAACCGCGTCGAGCTGGTCCGTTACGCGATCGAGCAGGGGCTCGACGAGGACCTCTGACGGACGACCGCACGCCGGGCGGGTCTCGCCGCCGCGCGGCGGACTAAACTCGTAAGGTCGCGGCGTTGCAGATGGGGCCGCGTTCCCACATTCCTCCCGGAGGTTCCCGCCATGACGATGTCCGCCCTGGGCGAGCCGTGCGTGCTGCTCAAGCTGGGGGAGATCGTCCTGAAAGGCAAGAACCGCGAGCTGTTCGAGCGCAGGCTCGTCGGCAACATCCGCGCCGCCCTGAAGGACTTCGACCTCAAGACCGACGTGCGCCAGCGCCACGGCGTCATCGCGATCTTCCTGCCCGAGGGCACCGGCGTCGAGGTCGCCGACCAGGTGGCCCAGCGCGTGACCGACGTGCCGGGCCTGGTGTGGATCCACCGCGCGTGGCGGGTCGCCAAGGACCCCGACACGGTCGTCAAGGCCGCGCTGGAGCTGATCAGGGACCGCGAGGAGGTCAGGCGGGGCGCCAAGTTCGCGGTGCGCTCGCGCCGCCGCGACAAGCGCTTCCCGCTGCGCTCCAACGAGCTCGACCGGCTGGTCGGCGGCACCATCAACGACACCTACGGCCTGCCCGTCGACCTGAAGAACCCCGAGCTGACCGTCTACATCGAGGTCGACCGCGACGAGGTCTTCGTCTTCACCGACGGGCTGCCCGGGCAGGGCGGCCTGCCGGTGGGCAGCAGCGGCAGGGCCCTGGTGCTGATGTCCGGCGGCATCGACTCGCCCGTGGCCGCCTACCGCATGATGCGCCGCGGGCTCCACGTCGACTTCCTGCACTTCTCCGGCATCCCCTTCACCACCTCCGAGTCGATCTACAAGGCGTACGCGCTGGTGCGCAGGCTCGACCGCTTCCAGGGCAAGTCGCGGCTGTGGGTCGTGCCGTTCGGCAAGGCACAGCAGTCGATCAGGACCTCAGGGCAGGACCGGCTGGCCGTGATCGCCCAGCGCCGGCTCATGCTGAAGACGGCCGAGGAGGTCGCCCACCGCATCAGGGCGGGCGCGCTCGTCACCGGCGACGCGCTCGGCCAGGTCTCCTCCCAGACGCTGCAGAACATCACCGCCCAGGACAACGCGGTCGACCTGCCGATCCTGCGACCGCTGATCGGCTGGGACAAGACCGAGATCATGGCCGAGGCCCGGCGGATCGGCACGCTGGAGATCTCCGAGCTGCCCGACGAGGACTGCTGCAGCCTGCTGGCGCCCAAGCGCGCCGAGACCCGTGCCAAGATCGAGGACCTCAAGCTGATCGAGAAGCGCCTCGACGCGGAGGAGCTCGTGGTGCAGCTCGCCGACTCGATCCAGGAATACACCCTCTGACGGGCCACGGCGTCCCATGCCAGAGGAGCGGGGGAGTATCAGGCCCGGTGAGCGGGCGGGGTCTCCTCCCGGCCCGGACCGAGGCCTTCGCGGATCGGTCGCCGCATGAGGAGCGCGTAGAGCGCCGCGGCGACGACCATGCCCACGGGTCAGCTGCAGGACGTCGCTGACGGTGCCGAGGAAGTCGGAGACGAGCAGCGCGTACAGGGTCAGGGCGACGGCGACGGCTCCGTCGACGATCACGCTGAGGGAGCGGCGGACGCGGACGCCGACGGCCTGCAGGGCCATGCCGGCGCTGTAGGCGGTCAGGGCGTTGACGGCGATCGTGCCGAGGACCAGCGCAAGCAGGAAGGCGGGCGTGAACCAGCCGGGCAGGATCTTCTCCAGCGCGGTCTGCGGGTCGGTCATGTCGACCGCGGTCGCGGCGAACGCGCCCAGGGAACAGACGATGACGCTGGGCAGGAAGCTGCCCAGGGCGGTCCATCCCACGATCGCCATCGGTGACGAGGCGCGGGGCAGGTAGCGGGAGAAGTCGGCGCTGGTGGTGTACGACAGCGGGCCGGAGGCGATGAGGGTGACACCGGCGACGAGGACGGCCCACAGGTCGACGCCGGTCAGCGGCTCGGGGGGCGTGTAGGAGAAGTCGGTGTGCCCGAGGACGCTGACCGCGACGACGGCGAAGGCGGCGGCCAGGGCCAGGGTGATCGGGACGTAGAGCTTCACGATCACGGCGTGCCCGTACACGCCGTGATCACCTCGCTGGGCGCGCCGGCGGCCGGGCCCGAGACCGCGAGCACGCCGGTGAGCACCCAGAACAGGTTGCCCGCCACGATCACCGCGACGGCCGGCCTGCCCGACCTGCCCGTGCTGCTCACCGTCCTCGACGGGCGTCTCACCCACCGCGACGCGAGCCTGTGAGCCGTCCCGTCAAGGGGTCCGTCCCGTCAGAGGTCCGTCCCATCAGGGGGGCCGTCGCGCTCAGGGGGTGTCGACCTTGAAGGGATCGTGCTCGGCGAGGAGCTTGTCGAGGCGCGCCTGGTCGACCCGGTTGGTCATCGCGCTCAGCTCCTGCCGGTCGCGTACCACCTTGGCCAGCGTGAACGCCGACGTGATCACGTAAAGGACGCCGACGGTCAGGAACGCCCTGATCCATCCGGAGACCGGCAGGTAGGCCACGCCGATCGCCACGGCGGCGAGCGACGCGCCGAAGGACAGGACCGCCTGCACGTAGTAGGCGGTGGTCTGGGAGGGCTGGATCGGTTTGCTCATGGCTCGATGATGAGACGCCACGAGCGCCCGACACATGCGGAGAAATACTTAGTTACTCGTGAGTACGGCAGGCGGTTCGTGGCGCGCCGGCCGTACCAGCCCTGAGCCCCCTGCCTGGTCAGACCGTGACCGTGTCGCCGGTCAGGCCCTTGCCCAGCAGGGCGGGGAAGGTCCGCATGGTCGTGGCCAGCTCGCGCAGGTCACCGTCGACCAGGGCCTGCGGGCCGTCGCACAGCGCCTGCTCGGGGTGTGGGTGCACGTCCACGATGACGCCGTCGGCGCCGACCGCGATCGCCGCGCGGGTCAGCGGCAGCACCAGGTCGCGGCGGCCGCCCGAGTGGGACGGGTCGATGATGACCGGCAGGTGCGAGAGCCGCTGGGCGACCGGGACGGCGGAGACGTCCAGGGTGTTGCGGGTGGCGGTCTCGAAGGTGCGGATGCCGCGCTCGCACAGCACGATGTCGAGGTTGCCGCGCTGGGCGATGTACTCGGCGGCCATGAGCCACTCCTCGATGGTGGCGTTCATGCCGCGCTTCAGCATGACCGGCTTGCCCGCCGCGCCGACCGCCTGCAGCAGCGCGAAGTTCTGCGCGTTGCGCGTGCCGACCTGCAGCATGTCGGCGTAGGAGGCGACGAGGTCGACGTCGTGGGCGTCCACGACCTCGGTCACGACCGGCAGCCCCGTCTCCTCGCGCACGTCGGCGAGGATGCGCAACCCCTTCTCCCCGAGCCCCTGGAAGGCGTACGGGGAGGTGCGCGGCTTGTAGGCGCCGCCCCGCAGCAGCGTCGCGCCCGCGGCCTTGGCCATCTGGGCGGCCTCGAGCGTCTGCTGCGGCGTCTCCACCGCGCAGGGCCCCGCGATGAGCGTCACGGTGTCGGGGCCGATCGGCACCCCGCCGACGTGCACGGTGGACCTGTCCGGGTGGTTCTCCCTGCTCACCAACTTGTACGGCGTCGACACCCGCATGACGTCGCGCACCCCGCTCATGCCGCGTAGGTTGACGGCGCTGAGCTGCGTGACGTCGCCTACCAGCCCGATGATCGTGCGCTGCACCCCCCTGCTGACGAACGCCTCCACGCCTGCCGCCTGCACGAGGCCGACGACCGCCTCGACGTCGCCCTGCGTCGCCTCGGAGCCCATCACGATGACCATGTTCTCTCCTCGAAAATGACGAAGGCCCCGAGTCCTCATGGACCCGGGGCCTTCGTTCGCCTGTGTGCTAGCGCATCACCAGATGGCGAACGGTCCGATCGGGTCCGTCGCCATACCAAAACAGGAAGGTGATCCGCATAGTCCGGCAATAGTAGCGCATGCCGGAGACCTGACAAGCCAGGCACCGCGTCCGCGACGCCGCACCCGGGATGGGAGGATGGCCTGGAACACAGTCGGTGAGGGAGTGATCGTGGAGGAGTCGCGCCTGCCCCCAGGCCAGTACATCCCACGCGGCCGACCCGTCATCCACTACGGCCGGGTGCCCCGATTCAAGCCGGACACCTGGGACTTCCGGGTCTTCGGCGCGACGGCGTCGGGCGAGGAGCACCGCTTCACCTGGACGGACTTCGGGCGACTGCCCCGGACGTCGGTTCTGGCCGACTTCCACTGCGTGACCAAGTTCTCACTCATGGGCAACGAGTGGTCGGGCGTCACCCCGCAGACGATCATCGCGGCCGCGCCGCCGGCCGCCGGCGTCCGCCACGTGATGATCTGGGCGGAGTACGGCTACAGCGCCAACCTCAGGATGTCCGACCTGACCGCGCCCGGCACGCTCTTCGCCACGGAGCTGGACGAGAAGCCGCTGGCGCCCGAGCGGGGCTTCCCGCTGCGCATCGTCGTCCCGCACCTGTACGCGTGGAAGAGCGTCAAGTGGGTGCGCGCGGTGGAGTACCTGGTCGAGGACAGGCGCGGCTTCTGGGAGGAACGCGGCTACCACAACGTGGCCGACCCGTGGAAGGAGCAGCGCTACTCCTACCAGGAGGAGCCGGGCGAGGGCCCGCCGCCCTAGCTCTCGCTCCGTTCCCGCCCGGACACAGTGCGTTGTTGGCTACCGTTACGCGCATGTCGACCACGGCTTGCGCGGTTCTGGCCGCCTTCGCGTTCGTCGCGGGGTTCGCCCTGGCCAGAAGGCGTCCCGTGCTCCCCGAGGGCCGCTGGAAGGGTGCGGCCACCTTCACCACGCTGCACGTGGCGGCGCTGGCGGCACCCGCGCTGCGGACGGGGCTGACACGGGAGTCGGCGCGCAGGGCCGTACGGCATCTGCGGGCGCTGCTCGGCACCTCGGCCGTCGCGATCACCTCCACGGACGCGGCGCTCGCCTGCGACGGGGCCTGCCCCGAGGAGGTGCTGGCGCACGCGCGCGCCTCGCTGGCCTCCGGGCGGCCGCACGTGTTCGCGGGCGAACCGAACGGCGCGGTCGTGGTCCCGCTGACGGTCGAGGGCACGGTGGTGGGCGCGCTGGCCGCCTACGACCGGCAGGTGAGCGCGGCGCTGGTGCGCACGGTCACCGAAGTGGGCAGGTGGGTGTCGGGGCAGCTGGAGCTGGCCGAGCTCGACTCCTCCAGGCGGCGGGCGTTGGAGGCGGAGCTGCGCGCGCTGCGCGCCCAGATCTCCCCGCACTTCGTCTACAACGCGCTGACCACGATCGCCTCGTTCGTCAGGACCGACCCGTGCCGGGCCCGCGAGCTCATCCTCGACTTCGCCGACTTCTCCCGCTACGCGCTGCGCAGGGCCCGCGACTTCACCACCCTGGCCGACGAGCTGACCTGCGTGGACCGCTACCTGCTGCTGGAGCGGGCCCGCTTCGGCGACCGGCTGCGCTTCAGCGTGCAGGTCGCGCCCGAGGTGCTGCCGGTGCCGGTGCCGTTCCTGTGCCTGCAGCCGCTGGTGGAGAACGCCATCAAGCACGGCATGGGCGGCCGCGACGGCGTCGGCGAGGTCAGGATCGTGGTCCGCGACGCCGGCCCCGAGGCGCACATCACGGTCGAGGACGACGGCACGGGCATGGAACCCGAGACCGCCCGCCGGCTGCTGGACGACGACCCGCACCGCGGGGGCGGCGGCATCGGCCTGGCGAACGTGGACGTCAGGATGCGGCAGATCTACGGCGAGGACTACGGCCTGGTCGTGGAGACCGGCGTCGGCGCCGGCACCAAGGTGAGGCTCCGCGTGCCCAAGAGCCACCATAGCTCTTTGTAGTCAAATCTTTACGCAAAGCTGGCGTGTCACTTGTGACGTGCGCGTTCTTGAGGCAGCGTAAAGGTCATGCTACGCGTGCTGGCCGTCGACGACGAGGTCCCCGCCTTGGCGGAGCTGGCCTACCTGCTCCGTCAGGACGCCAGGGTCGAGCATGTCGCGACGGCCTCGGACGGTGTCACGGCGCTGCAGGACATGGTGCAGATGATCGGGGCGGGAGAGCGGCTCGACGGCGTCTTCCTCGACATCCGCATGCCGGGGCTCGACGGGCTCGACCTGGCCCGGCTGATCGGCGGTTTCCCCAGTCCGCCCCGGCTGGTGTTCGTGACCGCCCACGACGACTGCGCGGTGCAGGCCTTCGAGCTCGAGGCGGTCGACTACCTCCTCAAGCCGGTGCGCGCCGAACGCCTCGCCGAGACGGTGCGCAGGCTCGAGGCGGCCGCCGCCCCCGCCGCCGACCACGGCTGTGACGACGTCATCCCGGTCGAGCTCGGCGGGGTCACCAGGTTCGTGCCGCAGCAGGCGGTGTGGTACGCCGAGGCCAAGGGCGACTACGTGCGCCTGCACACGCCGGACGGCGGCTACCTGGTGCGCATGTCGCTGGCCGCGCTGGAGCGCCGGTGGGCGGGCGCGGGCTTCATCAGGGTGCACCGCAGCACGCTGGTGTCCGCCCGCCATGTCAGCGAGCTGCGGTTCGACGGCGGCCGGGTGACGCTGACCGTCGGCAGGGAGACGCTGCCCGTCAGCCGCCGCCACACCAGGCAGGTCAGGGAGCAGCTGGTGCGGCAGTACAAGGCGTTCACGTGAGCGGCAGGCGGGTGCTCGTGGTCAGGCGGCCCGCTCGTCGGCGCGGTCCCCGGCGGCGTGCCGTCGTGCCGCGGGCCCCCGTGCCGCTCGCCTCTGACGGTGCCGTCAGTGACGCGCGGGTCAGGGCGCTCATGGGCAGGCAGGCCAGGATCGCGCTGGCCACGGTCGCGGCGGTGCTCGCCGCGCTGGTCGCCCTGCCGCTGCTGACGGCGCGGGGCGACTGGCTGGTGGTGACGATGGCCGTCCAGCCGCTGTGGGTGGTGCTGGCCGTGCTCCAGCTCAGACGGGCGGAACGCGCGGAACGCGACAGGTGAGCGGCGGCAGCGTCGCCGCGTCGGCGGTCGGCATCGCGTTCGTGGTGGTCATCTCGGTGGTCGTCGGCGTGGTGCGGCCGCGGCGCTACACCAGCGCCGCGGAGTTCTACGTGGCGGCGCGGACCGTCCGGCCGTGGTGGAACGGGGCGGCGATCAGCGCGGAGTTCACCTCGGCCGCGGCCTGCCTGGGGCTGGCCGGCCTGATCGCCCTGCACGGCGCGTCGGCGCTGTGGTACCCGGTGGGCGCGGCGGCGGGCTACGTCGTCGTCATCGCCTTGGTGGTGGCGCCGCTGCGCCGCTCGGGCACCTTCACGCTGCCCGACTTCGCCCAGTGGCGGCTCGGGTCGGTCGCCCTGCGCAGGTTCGCCACCTGGCATGTGCTGGCGATCGGCCTGCTCTACCTCGTCGCCCAGCTCCACTCGGCGGGGGTGGTGCTGCGCGTGCTGACCGGGATGCCGACGTGGACGGGCTGGGTCTCGGTCACGCTCGTCTCGGTCGTCGTCACGCTGGCCGGGGGCATGGGCAGCGTGACCAGCGTGCAGGCGGTGCAGTACTGGCTCAAGCTGGTCGTCTTCACCGGGGTCGCGCTGGTGCTGTGGTGCGCCTGGCGGTGCGGGGGGCGGGGCGGGGCGCGGGCGACGGCGGGGTTGGAGGGGTTCGAGGGGTTGGCGGCGCCGTACGGGGAGGCGCTGGCGGGGGCGGGCGAGCCCTCACTGCCGGGTGTGCTGGCCGTACTGCTGGTGTGCGCGCTCGGCACCATGGGGCTGCCGCACATCATCGTGCGCGTCTACGCCAACGGCGACGCGCGCGCCGCGCGGCGCTCGATCGTGGCCACCCAGGTGCTGCTCGGCGTCTTCTTCCTGGTGCCGCCGCTGTACGGCATCCTCGGCCGGGTGCACGTGCCCGGCGCCCGCGAGGAGGAGGTCGTGCTGCTGCTGCCCGGGGCGCTGCTGCCGGGGACGGCCGGAGACGTGCTGACCGGGCTGCTGGCGGCCGGGGCCTTCGCCGCCTTCCTGGCCACCTCCTGCGGCGTGCTGGCCGCCGTGAGCGGCGCCGTGTCGGCCTGCGTGACGAGAGCGGGCGTGGGCGCCTTCCGCTTCGCCACGGCCGCCGTGGCGCTGGCGGCGCTGACCCTCACCTCGCTCACCACCCCCGGCACCTCCGTGATCGGCGTGCTGTTCGGGTTCTGCCTGTCGGCGGCGACCTTCTGCCCGTTGCTGGTGCTCGGCATCTGGTGGCGGCGGCTGACCGCCGCGGGCGCCGCAGCCGGGCTGGTGGTGGGCGGCGGGCTCACCGCGGCCCTCGCCGCCGGCGACCTGGCAGGCGTGAAACTGGGGGCGGTGTCCGTGTATCACATGGCGTTCACCGTGCCGCTCGCCTTCGTCGCGATGGTGGTGATTTCCCTGGTCACACCAGGTCGGGTACCTATGGGGGTGGATCGGATGATGGCCAGGATGCACCTGCCCGAACCGATCGCGGGCCCCGCCGACGACCACTCGTCGCCCGGGAACGACCGCTCGTCGCGGCAATACTCTCCGTACATCGATGACTACTGACCGTTTACCGAGCTGTCGCCCAACGGGGTTTCAGCTGCAAGATCGCGACCGTAGTGTTTCCGCATCGGAGAGCCACTCCGCCGCATCAGAGGGACGAGCCACCCGGCTCATACGGGCCTGATGCGCGGATCCCTCCGGTGACCTGCCGGTCACCGAACGGTGGTCGGGCCCTTTACCGGGGGGTAGGGCCCGCACGCCGTAGACGTGAAGGGGCGCCCGCTGTGGCCGCGTGCTGAACCGCGATCCGGCCATACGGGGGCGGCCGGATCGCGCGAGCGGCGCGCCCCTTTACGTCTCCACGGGCCCGGCGGAGCTCAGGAGTCGCGCAGCTTCTTCAGCAGCTCGATGTCGTCGCGGTGCTTGTCGGCCTTGCCCGGCGTCTCGATGCAGATCGGCACGCCCGCCACCGCAGGGTGCCGCATCAGGTCGGCGAACGGCTGCGCGCCGATGTGGCCCGCGCCGATGTTCTCGTGGCGGTCCTTCTTCGACCCGCACACGTCCTTGGAGTCGTTGGCGTGGATCAGCTTCAGCCGTCCCGGCGCGATCCGGTGGAGGGCGTCGAAGGTCTGCGTGACCCCGTCGGCGGCGGCCAGGTCGTGGCCCGCCGCGAAGGCGTGGCAGGTGTCGAGGCAGACGCCGGCCTTGGGATGCCAGTCGAGCGCCGCCAGGTAGGGCTCCAGGTCCTGGACGGTGGCGCACAGCATCGCGCCCTGGCCCGCCATCGGCTCCAGCAGCAGGTCGGGGCCGTCGTCGGGGATCTCCTCCAGCAGCGGCAGCAGGTGCTCGCGCAACTGGCGCAGCGCGTCGTCGCGGGACTGGCTGACCGCCGAGCCCGTGTGGACGACCACGCCCCTGGAGCCGGTCTCGACCCCGCGCCGCAGCGTGTGGCGGGTGACGGCGATCGAGTTGGCCAGCGTCTCGGGGCTCGGCGAGCCGAAGTTGACCAGGTAGGGCGTGTGGATGAAGGACAGGACGCCGGACTCGGCCAGCTTGGCGTCCTGCTCGGGTCTGCCCGCCGCCAGGGCCCAGCCGCGCGGGTTGGTGACGAACACCTGGACCATCTCGGCGCCGATCTCGGCCATGTACTTCAGGCCGCCCGTGGCCAGGCCGCCGGTGACGGAGACGTGTCCGCCGATGAGAGATGTAGCGCTCATGATGGGGCCAGTCTAGGCGCACGCGGTGACATCCCAGGTGGGAGTCAGTGCCAGGGCACCTCGGGGGAGCGGTAGAAGGTCACCGACTGTGCCTGCCAGCGGGGCGCCTGGGCGGCCAGCCGTCCCCGGTAGTCCTCCCAGGAGCGGGCGGCGGCGGGCGACCAGCCGATCTCGGCGATGCCGGGCAGGCGCGGGTAGGCCATGTACTCCAGCGCGTCGGGCGTCTCCAGCGTCTCCGTCCACAGCGGGGCCTCGACGCCCAGGATGTCCTTCTCGGTCACGCCCTCGACGAGGGTGGCCGGATCCCACGCGTAGCTGTCGCCGACCTCGACCAGTCCAGCCCAGTCCAGGCCGTAGTCGGTACCGGCGGTGTATTTCATGTCCAGGTAGGAGCGGTCGGCGGGCGACATGATCAGCTTGGCCCCCCTGGTCACGGCAGCCACGGCGCGGTCGGGCTCGCGGGGGTTCCAGTGCTGGGCCACCTCGCCCGAGGTCATCTCCGCCCAGCCGGTCAGGCGCTTGCCGTACTTGTCGACGATCTGGTGGGCGCGCGTGACGAACTTCTCGTAGTCCTCGGGGTCGGTGCTGTGCGCCTCGTCGCCGCCCAGGTTCAGGTACGGCCCCGGCGTCAGCGCGGCCACCTCGCGCACGACGTCGTCGAGGAAGCGGTAGGTGACCTCCTTGCTCGTGCACAGCGAGCTGAAGCCCACCTCCCTCCCCCTGTACGGCTCCCGCGCCCTGCCGTCGCAGTTGAGCTCGGCGTAGGCGGCCAGGGCCGCGTTGGTGTGCCCGGGCGTGTCGATCTCGGGCACGACGGTGACGAACCGCTCGGCGGCGTAGCGCACGATCTCGCGGTAGTCGTCCTGGGTGTAGAAGCCGTCGGCCGCCAGGCGGGGCCAGCTCTTGATCTCGATGCGCCAGCCCTGGTCGTCGGTGAGGTGCAGGTGCAGGTGGTTGACCTTGTAGGCGACGGCCAGGTCGATGTAGCGCTTGACCTGCTCGACGGTGAAGAAGTGGCGGGCGACGTCGAGCATGACGCCGCGGTAGGGGAAGCGCGGCCGGTCCTCGACGCGGACGCCGTCGATCGTCCACGGCCCCGGCTGCGGGCCGGCGCTCTCGACCTGCGGGGGCAGGAGCTGGCGGAGCGTCTGCACGCCGCGGAACAGGCCCTCGGGGGTGGCGGCGGCCAGCCGTACCCGCTCGGGGGTGACGTCGAGGGTGTAGCCCTCCTGGCCGAGACCGCCCGCCGGGGGCCGGCTCGTCACCTCCAGGGTGATCTCCGCCTCCTGCCGTACGACGGGCAGCGCGTAGCCGGTGGCCCTGCGCAGCAGCCGGGCCAGCCCTTCGGCGACGGGCACCCCGCTCGCCTCGCGCACCCCGATCCGCGCGCCGGCGTCCAGGGTGAAGCCGCCCTCGCTCGCCCGCACGGAGACGGGCAGCGGGATCAGGGCCGGGCTCGTCGGGTCCGGCGCGTCGGCCGCGCACCCGGCGGCGAGGGCGGAGGCCGTCATGAGCGCGGCGAGTCGGCGGTGCGGCAACGGGCCCTCCCGAATTGTAAGGTTTCTTTACATATATCACCTACTGCAGGCGGAGGGCGAGGAAGAAGTCCACCCGGTCCTCGAGGCGCGACAGGTCCCTTCCGGTCAGGTCCTGGATGCGCTGGATGCGGTAGCGCAGGGTGTTGACGTGGACGTGCAGCAACTCCGAGCACCTGGTCCACGAACCCGAGCACTGCAGGAAGGCCTCCAGCGTGCCGACCAGGTCGGCCTTGTGCACCTGGTCGTAGGAGCGCAACGGGTCGAGCAGGCGCACCCTGAACATGTGGCGGACCTCGTCCGGCACCGACGCCAGCAGCAGGACGTGCGTCGCCAGCTCGTCCTGGCCCACGACGGCGTCGGGCCCGGGCTTGCCCTCGGCCATCCGGCGGGCGTACCTGGCCTCCTCGACCGCGCCGCGCAACCCCTCGACCGGGGCCGTGCCGCTGACGCCCACCGTCAGGCGGGCCCCGGCCAGCCCAGGGGCCAGCTCGCGCACGGCGGCGCGGACCCGCTCGGTGAGGCCGGGATCGTCGCAGGGCACGAGCGCGAGCGCCTCCTCGCCGACGACGCCGATCGCCAGCGGAGTCAGTCGGTCGCCCGGCGGCGGGCCGGTGCCGCCGGGCGTGGCCGCGTAGAGGATCTCCTTGACGACGGCGCGCAGCTCGGCGGGGCGCAGCGCGCCGTGCGCGGCGGCGGCCAGGGCGACGTAGCCCGGCGCCCCCGCCAGGCCGGTGACCTCCAGCCGGGGCAGGATGTCGCTGGGCCTGCCCTCGGTGACCACCAGGCGCACCAGTTCCTGGGCGATGCGCCCCTCCGGGCTGAGCCGGTCGTCCAGCCTGACCCGCTCCAGAGCGGCGACGGCGGCCAGCTCGCCCGCCAGCGCCTGACGCTCCTCCGGCCAGTCGGTGAAGCAGCCCTCGACGGCGACGAACCAGTCGGCCACCCTGGAGGTGGTCTGCTCGTCCACGGGGAAGATCGAGTACCCGTTCCGCGAGCAGGGCAGCCGCTTGACGGTCAGGAAGGTCCTGGCCATGGCGGCGGCCGTGTCGCGGTCCAGCGGGCTCGAGCCCGACACCAGGCGCCCCGACGAGGTGAGGACCCAGCACCGCATGCCGAGGTCACGCCCGATCATCTCCAGGACGGGGTCGAGCCCCGCCCCCGAGACGAGCTGGCGGTGCCGGTCGAGGACCGCGGTCACGTCGGAGGCCCTGGCCGTGGACAGGTGCCGCACGATGTGCTCGGTCACCTCGGCGAACGACAGCGCCTGCGGCACGTGGAAGAGCGGCATCCGATGCCGGCGGCAGGCGTCGACCAGGTCGGCGGGCAGATCGCCGCTGCGCGCCTCGCAGGCGCCGAGCCCCGAGGCGCCGGCCCTGGCCAGCGCCCTGACGAAGGTTTCGCTGTCGGCGGGCGCGCGCCGCCAGATCAGCCCGGTGAGGACCAGCTCGCCGCCGCTGAGATAGCGGCCCGGATCGAGCAGGTCGGTGGTGACGACCCACCTGATGGGCCGCTCCAGATCGTCGTGACCTGCCACGACGGACAGGCCCAGCTCGGTCATGCCGAGCAACGCGTTGAGCCGCATGTACTCGGAGGGTAACCGATGGGTGAACGGGACGTGCATTGGAGCATGACACGAAAAGACCTGGCCAACCCCCCGCGCACTTCGGAGTTCTTGCTGCTGGACCGGGGACATCAGCGCTGTGTGTACTCGTGACATGTCCAACCTCAACGCCCTCAGCGCCGGCGAGGCGGAGGAGGAGCTGCTGACCTGCTGCGCCTCCCGCGCCTTCGCCCGCGAGGTGGCGGCCCGGCGTCCCTACGCGGACCTGGCCGAGCTGACCGCCGCCGCCGACGCCGCCGTCCGTGCCCTGGACTGGCCGGACGTCGAGGAGGCGCTCGCCGCCCACCCGAGGATCGGGGAGCGGGTCCAGGGCGCCGGCCGCGAGTCCGCCTGGAGCAGGCAGGAGCAGTCGGGAGTCGAGGACCACCTGCGCGAGGCGCTGGCCGAGGGCAACCGCGCCTACGAGGACAGGTTCGGCCACGTCTACCTGGTGTGCGCCACCGGCCTGTCCGGGCAGGAGATGCTCGCCCGGCTGAAGGCGCGCCTGGCGCACGACCCCGCCACCGAGCGCGAGGTCGTGCGGGACGAGCTGGCCAAGATCACCAAGCTGAGGGTGGCGCGGATATGAGCTTCTCGACGCACGTGCTCGACGCGGTCACGGGACGACCCGCCGCGGGCGTCCACGTACGGCTGGAGCACCAGGGCCAGGTGGTGGCGCAGGGCCGTACGGACGACGACGGCCGGATCAAGGGCTGGAACCCCGGAGCGGGCGTGCACCGCGTGGTCTTCGACACCGGCTCCTACCTCCAGGACACCTTCTACCCCGAGGTCGTCATCACCTTCACGATCGCCGACCCGGCCGAGCACTACCACGTCCCCCTCCTGCTCAGCCCGTTCGCCTACTCCACCTACAGAGGGAGCTAGATGTCAGTCATCCTCGGACCCAACCGGTACGGCAAGGCCGAGACCAGGCTCGTCCGCGTCGTCCGCGACGGCGAGGTCCACCATCTCAAGGACATCAACGTCAGCAGCTCCCTGTCGGGCGACATGGCGGCGGTCCACCTGACCGGCGACAACGCCGCCGTGCTGCCCACCGACACGCAGAAGAACACCGCCTACGCCTTCGCCAGGAAGTACGGCGTCGACCAGATCGAGGACTTCGCGCTGCTTCTGGCCAGGCACTTCGTCGACACCCAGCCGACCATCCACCACGCGAGGGTGGAGATCGAGGAGTACGCCTGGGAGCGCATCGGCGGCGGCCACTCCTTCGTGCGCGGCGGCAGGGAGGTGCGCACCTGCGTCGTCCACCACGACCGCGACGGCCGCACCAGCGTGGTCTCGGGCCTGCGCGACCTGGTCGTGCTGAACTCCACCGGCTCGGAGTTCCACGGCTACATCGTCGACGAGTACACCACCCTCCAGCCGACCACCGACAGGATCCTGGCCACCGCGGTGGCGGCCCGGTGGCGGCACGCCGCGCCCGGCGCCGACTTCGGCAAGTCCTACGCCGAGGTGCGCCAGTGCCTGCTGGACGCCTTCGCCGAGACCTACAGCCTGTCGCTGCAGCAGACGCTGTACGCGATGGGGCGGCGCGTGCTGGAGGCCAGGTCCGAGGTGTGCGAGGTGCGCTTCACCATGCCCAACAAGCACCACTTCCTGGTGGACCTGGCGCCGTTCGGGCTGGACAACGACAACGAGGTCTTCTATGCCGCCGACCGGCCCTACGGGCTGATCGAGGGCAGCGTGCTGCGAGACGACGCGCCGGACGCGGCGTTCGCCTGGGAGTGAGACATGGACTTTCTGCGGCCCACCACGTGGGCGGAGGCGCTGGCCGCCAAGGCCGACCAGCCGGAGGCGGTGCCCGTCCAGGGCGGCACCGACGTGATGGTGGAGATCAACTTCGACGTGCACCGGCCCGCCGCGCTGCTCGACCTCAACCAGGTCGGCGAGCTCCAGACGGTCGAGCTGGTCGACGGGATGTACCGGGTGGGCGCGGGCGTGCCGTACACGCGGATCATCGAGGAGCTGCCCGGCGCGCTGCCCGGGCTCGCCCAGGCGGCGCGGACGGTCGGCTCGCCGCAGATCCGCAACCGCGGGTCGGTCGGCGGCAACCTGGGCGCGGCCTCGCCCGCCGGTGACAGCCACCCTCCGCTGCTGGCGGGGGACGCCGTCATCGAGGTGGAGTCGCGCGACGGCGGGGTCAGGATGATCCCGGCGTCCGAGTTCTACCTGGGCGTCAAGCGCAGCGCGCTGCGGCCCGACGAGCTGATCAGGGCCTTCCACATGCGGCCCGCCGAAGGACCGCAGTACTTCTCCAAGGTCGGCACCCGCAACGCCATGGTGATCGCGGTGTGCTCGTTCGCGGTGGCACTGCACCCGTCGCGGCGCCGGGTCGGCACCGGGATCGGCTCGGCCGCCCCGACGCCGCGCCGCGCGCTGGAGGCCGAGGAGTTCATGGCCGCCGAGCTCGACTGGGACGCCCGCCTCGACCCGGCCGTGCTCAAGCGGTTCGGCGAGCTGTGCGCCGCGGCGGCGTCGCCGATCGACGACGTGCGCGGCACGGCCGACTACCGCAGGCACGCGATCGCGGTCATGGCCCGCAGGACCCTGACGTGGGCCTGGAACGACTATCGGAAAGCGAGGGCCGCGTGATGCGCGTGAACTTCACCGTCAACGGCCGCACCGAGGCCGTCGACGACGTGTGGGAGGGCGAGAGCCTGCTCTACGTGCTGCGCGAGCGGGTGGGCCTGCCGGGCTCCAAGAACGCCTGCGAGCAGGGCGAGTGCGGTTCGTGCACGGTCTACCTGGACGGCACGCCGGTCTGCTCGTGCCTGGTCGCTGCCGGCCAGGTCGAGGGCCGCGAGGTCCGCACCGTCGAGGGGCTGGCCGACGGCGACCGCCTCGACCCCGTCCAGGAGGCCTTCGTCGAGTGCGGCGCCGTCCAGTGCGGTTTCTGCACGCCCGGCCTGATCGTGCAGGCGCACGACCTCATCCAGCGCAACGACCGGCCGACCGACGCGGAGATCCGCGAGGCGCTGGCCGGCAACCTGTGCAGGTGCACGGGCTACGAGAAGATCCTCGACGCCGTACGGCTGGCCGCCGCCAGGAAGGCGGCGCAGCCGTGATCATCGAGAACGTCCGCATCGCGCCCGTCGTCGGCCCCGAGATCGAGTCCGGGTACATCAGGATCGAAGGGGACACGATCGCCGAGGTCGGCCGCGGAAGGCCGGCCGAGGACGGCGACGCCGAGCGGATCGACGGCACCGGCTGCCTGGCCACGCCCGGCCTGGTCAACACCCACCACCACCTCTACCAGTGGGCCTCGCAGGGGCTGGCCCAGGACGCGACGCTGTTCGAGTGGCTGGTGGCGCTCTACGAGGTGTGGGCCGCGATGGACGCCGAGGTGGTGCACGGCGCGGCCACGGCGGGGCTGGGCTGGCTGGCCCTGTCGGGCTGCACGACCTCCTCCGACCACCACTACGTCTTCCCCAAGGGGCGCGGCGACCTGTTCGGCGCCGAGATCGAGGCGGCCCGCGCGGTCGGCATCAGGTTCCACCCCGCGCGCGGGTCGATGGACCGGGGACAGTCGCAGGGCGGCCTGCCGCCGGACGTCGTGGTCGAGCGGCTCGACGACATCCTCACCGCCACGCAGGAGGCGATCGACACCTACCACGACCCCTCCTTCTCCTCCAGGCTGCGGATCGCGGTGGCCCCCTGCTCGCCGTTCTCCGTCAGCGCGGAGCTGATGACCGAGGCCGCCTCGCTGGCCCGGGCGGCGAACGTGCGCCTGCACACCCACCTGGCCGAGACCCTCGACGAGGACGAGCACTGCCTGGAGCAGTTCGGGATGCGGCCGGTCGACTACATGGAGAAGCTGGGCTGGCTCGGGCCGGACGTGTGGTTCGCGCACACCGTCCACCTCAGCGACGGCGACATCGACAAGTTCGCCAGGACCGGGACGGGCTCGGCGCACTGCCCCTCGTCCAACGGCCGGCTCGGCGCGGGGATCGCGCGGGTGTCGGAGATGCTGGCCCGCGGCGCCACCGTGGGCCTCGGCGTCGACGGCAACGCCTCCTCCGAGCTGACCACGATGGCCGGTGAGATGCGCCAGGCGCTGCTGTTCCAGCGCGCCCGCTACGGTCCCACCGCGCTGACCGCCAGGCAGGCGCTGGAGATGGCCACGCTCGGCGGCGCCCGCAACCTCGGCCGGCAGGACGAGCTGGGCTCGCTGGAGGCGGGCAAGCTCGCCGACATCGCGCTGTGGCGCGTGGACGGCGCGTTCGACTCGGCCGTCACCGACCCCGTGTGCAGGCTCGTCTTCGGCCCCAGGCAGCCGCCCCTGGCCAGGCTGCTGGTCGGCGGCCAGACGGTCGTCGAGGACGACGAGCTGCGCACGGTGCCGCAGGACGTGGCGGGCAGGGCCGGGGCCGACGCGCACCGCAGGCTGCTGCGCCTGGCGTCCGAGCAGGGATTCAGCGCCGCCAAGGAGGTTCACGCGTGACCGGCTCCCGACAGAGCACACCGCTGAGAGCGCCGCACGAGATCACCGCGCCGGGACAGGGCCGGGTGGGCGACAGCCCGCTGCGGCCCGACGGCACCCTCAAGGTCAAGGGCGAGTTCGCCTACTCCTCCGACCTGTGGATCGACGGGATGCTGTGGGGCGCGACGCTGCGCAGCCCGCACCCCCGCGCCCGCATCGTCTCCATCGACACGTCCGCGGCACTGGCCCACCCGGGCGTGCACGCCGTGCTCACGCACGAGGACGTGCCCGGACGCAAGCACTTCGGCCTCGACCACACCTGGGACCAGCCGGTCCTGGCCATCGGCGAGGTACGCCACCAGGGTGAGCCGATCGCGCTGGTGGCCGCCGACCATCCCGAGATCGCCCGCAGGGCGCTGGAGAAGATCGCCATCGAGTGGGAGGTCCTGGAGCCGCTCGTCGACGCGCGCAGGGCCGCCTTCGACCCGGCCTACCCGCGGGTTCAGGAGCGGCCCAACCCCGCCAGGCACCAGCCGGTGCGGATGGGCGACGTCGAGGCGGCGAAGGCCGCGGCCGAGGTCGTGGTCACCGGCACGTTCGAGGTCGGCATCCAGGACCAGGCCTTCCTCGGGCCCGAGTCGGGGCTGGCCGTACCGGCCGAGGACGGCGGGGTCGACCTGTACGTGGCCACCCAGTGGATGCACAACGACCTCAAGCAGATCGGACCGTGTCTCGGGCTGCCCGAGTCCAGGATCAGGATGACGCTGTCGGGCGTGGGCGGGGCCTTCGGCGGGCGCGAGGACCTGTCGATGCAGATCCACGCCGCGATGCTGGCCCTGCGCACCGGACGGCCGGTCAAGATGGTCTACAACCGGCACGAGTCGTTCTTCGGCCACGTGCACCGGCACCCGGCCGAGATGCGCTACGAGTACGGGGCCACCAAGGACGGCCGGATCCTCTACGCCGACGTGGAGATCCTGCTCGACGGCGGCGCCTACACCTCGGCCACGCTCAACGTGGTCGGCAACGCCGCCTCCCTCGGCGTCGGGCCCTACGACATCCCCAACATCAGGATCGACGCGTACGGCGTCTACACCAACAACCCGCCGTGCGGCGCGATGCGCGGCTTCGGCGCGGTGCAGGCGTGCTTCGCCTACGAGTCGATGATGGACCGGCTGGCCGCCGCCTGCGGGCTCGACCCGGTCACCGTCCGGCAGCGCAACGCCGCCTCCCAGGGCACCAGGCTGGCCACCGGACAGGTGCTGTGGGCGCCGCTGCCGATGGCCGAGATGCTGGAGCAGGCCCGCACCCTGCCGATGCCCGCCGCGCTCGACGCCGCCGACATCAGGAACCTGCCGGGCGGCGCGTCGCAGACCACCCACGGGGAGGGCGTCGTCCGCGGCGTCGGCTACGGCGTCGGCCTGAAGAACATCTGCTTCTCCGAGGGATACGACGACTACTCCACCGCCAGGGTCCGCCTGGAGGTCGTCGGGGGAGTGGCCACCGCGCTGGTGCACACCGCGGCCGCCGAGGTCGGACAGGGACTGGTCACCGTCGAGGCCCAGATCGCTCGCACCGAGCTGGGCATCGAGCGGGTCGTCATCCACCCCGCCGACAACCAGGTGGGCGACGCGGGGTCGAGTTCGGCCTCCCGCCAGACGTACATGACGGGCGGCGCGGTCAAGGCGGCCTGCGAGGCCGTCCGCGAGCGGCTGTTCGAGCGGCTGGACCACGACGACCTGTCGCTGTCCGGCGGCAAGGTCGTCTCCGCGAGCGCCGGAGTGATCGCCACCGTCGAGGAGGTCCTGGGCGACGAGCCCATCGAGGAGATCCGCGAGTACCACCACGAGCCGACCACCGGCATGGACGAGGTGACCGGGCAGGGCGACTCGCACACCCAGCTCGCGCTGTGCGTCCACCGCGCGGTCGTGGACGTCGACGTCGAGCTCGGCCTGGTCAAGGTCGTCGAGCTGGCGGCCGTCCAGGACGTCGGGCGCGTCATCAACAGGCTCTCGCTGGAAGGCCAGATCCACGGCGGCAGCGCCCAGGGCCTCGGTCTGGCGGTGATGGAGGAGATCGTGGTGCGCGACGGCAAGGTGCGCAACCCCTCCTTCACCGACTACCTCATCCCGACCATCCAGGACATGCCGCCGATGCGGCTGGAGATCCTCGAGAACGCCGACCCGCGCGCGCCGTACGGGCTGCGCGGAGCCGGAGAGCCACCCACGCTCTCCTCCACGCCCGCGATCGTCGCGGCCATCCGCGACGCCACGGGTCTCGCACTCAACCGGGTGCCGGTCCGCCCCGAGCACATCACGCTCGGAGCAGCAGTGAGTTGATCAACGGGGGCCGCCCGCGGGGCGGTCCCACAACCACACCCCCAGCGGCGGACCCGTCATGTCCCGCCGCAGGTCGACCATGCCCCGAGGAGGGCCCGACCATGACCCAGCTGAAGCCGAAGCCTGTCGCAGGAGACTTCTTCGACCTGGCGAACAGGGGCACCACGGTGGGCAGGGAGGTGCGCGGCGGCATCACGACGTTCGTGGCCGTCGCCTACATCATCCTGCTCATCCCGATCATCCTGAGCGGCGCCAAGGACGTCACCGGCGCCCAGATGACCATTCCGCAGCTCACCACCGCCGTCACGCTGTCGGCGGCACTCACCACGATCCTCATGGGCCTGGTGGGCAACGCTCCCTTCGCCCTCGCCTCGGGCCTCGGAGTGGCACCGGTCGTGGCCTTCCAGGCGGCACCGCACATGACCTGGGCCCAGGCGATGGGCCTGGTGGTCCTGGAGGGCGTGGTCATCGTGATCCTGGCCCTCACCGGGGTCAGGCAGCTCATCATGGACGCCATCCCCACACCCATCAAGCACGCCATCGGCGTCGGCATCGGCATGCTCATCGCGCTGATCGGGCTGGTGGACGCGGGATTCGTCGGCAGGGGAGAGGGCACGCCGGTGACCCTCGGCGTCGGCGGCCACCTGGCCGGCTGGCCGATCGTGGTCTTCTGCGCCGGCCTGCTGCTGACCATCGCCCTGTTCGTCAGGAGGGTGCCGGGCGCGCTGCTCATCGGCATCATCGCGGCGACGGTCCTCGCCGTCGTGGTCAACGCGGTGGTACCCGGCCTGAAGTGGGGCGTCGTGACGCCCGAGATGCCGTCGCAGATCATCGCCACCCCCGACTTCGGGCTGCTGTTCGGCGTCGACCTGTTCGGCGGCTTCGGCTCGGCGGGCGTCCTGACCGCGACCGTCGTGCTGTTCACGCTGGTCCTGTCCGGCTTCTTCGACGCGATGGGCACGATCCTCGGTGTCGGCGAGGAGGCCGGCATGGCCGACTCGCAGGGCCGCATCCAGGGCATCGGCCGGATCCTCACCGTCGACGGCCTCGGCGCGGTCATCGGCGGCGGCACAGGGGCCTCGGCGAACACCGTCGTCGTCGAGTCGGCCGCCGGGGTGGGGGAGGGCGCTCGCACCGGCCTCGCCAGCCTCGTCACCGGAGCCCTGTTCGGCGCGGCGATGTTCCTCACCCCGCTGGCCGCCGTGGTGCCCGCGCAGGCGGCCGCGCCCGCGCTGGTGCTGGTCGGCGCGCTCATGATGACCGCGGCCCGCAAGATCGAGTGGGACTCCCTCGACCTGGCGATCCCCGCGTTCCTGACGATCGCGCTGATGCCGTTCACCTACTCCATCACCAACGGCGTGGGAGCGGGCGTCATCGCCTACACCGTGATCAAGGCCGCGCGCGGCCGCTTCGACGAGATCCACTGGCTGCTCTGGGTGATCAGCGCGATCTTCGTCGGGTACTTCGGCATCGGCTTCATCGAGGGCCTGATCGGCTGATGTTCGAACTCCTGGAGCAGGTGCGGGCCTGGGCCGCCACCGGCACCCCGTTCGCCGTCGCCTCCGTCGTCTCGACCACCGGCAGCGCCCCCCGCCCCGCGGGCGCGGCGCTGGCGGTGTCGGCCGACGGCGAGGCCGTCGGGAGCGTCTCCGGCGGCTGCGTGGAAGGCGCCGTCTACGAGCTGTGCCTGCGGGTCGCCGCCGACGGCGTCCCCGTCCGCCAGACCTTCGGCTACAGCGACGACGACGCCTTCGCCGTGGGCCTGACCTGCGGCGGCATCATTGAGGTGCTCGTCTGGCCCAGCCCCCGCCTCCTCGAGCGGGTACGGCAGGGCGAGCGGGTCGCGCTGGCCAGGACCCTCGACGGGACGGCCGGCGCCCTCGTCGTGTGGCCCGACCGGCACGAGGGCGGCACGGGCGACGACGAACTCGACGCGGTCGTCGTGGCCGAGACCAGGGCGATGCTCGACGCGGGCCTGACCGGCGTGCGCGAGGTGGGCTGCGGCGAGCGGCGGGTGGAGGTGTTCGTCGAGTCGCACACGCCGCCGCCGCGGATGCTGATCTTCGGCGCGATCGACTTCGCCGCCGCGCTCACCAGGGCGGGCCGCCTGCTCGGCTACCACGTCACCGTCTGCGACGCCCGCCCGGTCTTCGCCACCAGGCGGCGCTTCCCCGACGCCCACGAGGTGGTCGTGGACTGGCCGCACCGCTACCTGGCCGGCACCGAGGTGGACTCCCGCACGGTCGTCGCCGTCCTCACCCACGACGCCAAGTTCGACGTGCCGCTGCTGGAGGTGGCGCTGCGGACGAACGCGGCCTACGTGGGGGCGATGGGCTCCCGCCGTACGCACGCCGACCGGCTGCGGCGGCTGCGCGAGCAGGGGCTGACCGAGCAGGAGCTCGGCAGGCTGCGCTCGCCCATCGGCCTCGACCTGGGCGCGCGCACGCCGGAGGAGACCGCGGTGTCGATCGTGGCGGAGATCGTCGCCGCCCGCCGCGGCGGCAGCGGCCTGCCGCTGTCGCGGACCGGCGGGCCGATCCACCGGTTCAGCGACGACCGGAGGGGTCTTCGCGCAGCGCGCGTTCCAGCGGAGTCCTGAAGCGCGGCGTCACCGTCGCCCCGTCCAGCCACGTCGTGACAGCGGCGGCGGCCCGCTCGACGGCGGCCCGCGCGTCGGAGCCGGCGTCCTCCAGCAGCCGCCACATCACCTCGCCGTCGCCGCGCTGTCCCCAGCCGCCGACGACCGCGCCGTTCCACCACACGGTCGGGCCGACGTTGCCCGACCGGTCGAACAGCTCGGCCCTGTGCTCCCGCGGGAGGTACCAGTCGCGGTGCTGCCAGCCCATCGGCGTCGGGTCGAGGGCCGGCAGCAACGCCGCCCACGGCTCCGGATCGCCCGCCTCCAGGTCGTCCGGCAGCAGGTGGCCCGTCGCACCGTCGTCGAGCTCGACCGGGACCGCGCCGACCGCGTGCAGAGCCTTGCGCACGTCGCCGAGCGACCAGCCGGTCCACCACTTCAGATCCGCCTCGGTGCCGGGGCCGTAGGACCACAGCCACCGGCGCACCAGCTCGGCCTGCGCCTCCCGCACGGTCAGGACCGGCATCTCGGGCGCCAGGGCCCACCGGTGCTGCCCGCTGACCCAGGAGCCGGCGGGCCGCCCCTGCCTGACGATCAGGCCCTCGGCCGCCATCAGGAACAGCAGCCTGGTGCCCACACCCTGCCTGGCCTCGTACGGCTTGCCCGGCGCGTAGACGATCTGCTCGCGCAGCTCCGGCACCAGCTCGCCCAGCCGGGCCGCGGTCGCCTCGCCGTGCTCGCGCAGCGCCGCCAGCACCTGGCCCTCGACCCGTGCGATCCACGCGCCGTCGAAGCCGCCGCCCCGCTCGACATGCTGGAGGAGTTGCCTGCGCTCCTTCACGGCGACCGCCAGCGCGCTGGAGTGGTGGATGACAGGAGCCAGCTCGCGCCGCACCACGAAGATCGTGCGCCGCATGCCCGTCATCCTGACCAGCGTCCTGTCCTCGTACAGGGCCCGCTCCATCGGCCCAGGTCCCGGCGTGCCGGTGCGCGCCGCCGCCGACAGGAACACCGTCGCGGGGTCGGTGCCGTGCAGCGCCACCACCGCCCCGGCCGCCTCCTCGACGCTGCGGCCCCGCTCGGCGAGCAGGTGCCTGACGCCCAGCCGGGCACGGCGCTGTGCCGTCGTCATGCGCATGATCGGAGCATATGGGGTTGGACCAACGCACAATCCCACCCCGCTCCCGGCCCCGCAGCTTCGGACGTCCTGCCGGTAGACCCGGTGGAGGGCGGGTGTGTCTACTGGTTGGCACACCAGGTACCGCGCTGCCGTACGGCAGAACTACGGGCCTCTCCCCACGAGAGGAGCCTGCGATGGCCCTGATGTTCCTCAACGGCGGCGCGATGCGAGGCGGACCGCTGCACCACCTCCTCGACGGCGCGCCGCTCGTCGCCCAGATCGACACGGCGCCCAAGTACCGGTTCTACTCGGTCGGCGGGCGCTGCCCCGCGCTGGTGCCCGTCGCGCACGGCGGCGCCGCCATCGCGGGCGAGCTGTACGACGTGGACATGGACGTCCTGCGCGACCGCCTGCTGCCGGCCGAGCCGCCCGAGCTGGAGCTCGGGGTGATCGAGCTGGCCGACGGCCGCTCGTCCCTGGCGATGGTGCTGCGCAAGCCGATCACCTCGCACGTTCCGCTCATCGACATCACCTCGCAAGGAAGGTGGGTTTCGTGAGGTTCGACGTCAACTGCTCGATCCTGTTCACCCAGCTCCCGCTGCTCGAACGCCCGGCCGCCGCCAAGGCCGCCGGCTTCGACGCGGTCGAGTTCTGGTGGCCCTTCGACACGGCCGTCCCCGACGACAGGCAGGTGGACGCCTTCATCGACGCGATCAGGAACGCGGGCGTGCGGCTCGTCGGCCTGAACTTCGCCGACGACATCCCCGAGGGCGGGCGCGGGCTCGCCGGTCGCCCCGGCGACGTGAAGAGGTTCAGGGACAACCTCGACGTGGCCGTCGGCATCGCCGGACGGCTCGGCTGCCAGGCGCTCAACGCCCTGTACGGCAACAACGCCGACCCCGACCTGGCGCTGGAGAATCTGGCCCTGGCCGCCCGCAAGGCCACGGCGATCGACGCGGTCGTGCTGGTCGAGGCGCTCAACGCCTACGAGTCGCCGACCTACCCGCTCGTCTCCGTCAAGGCCGCGACCGACGTGATCGAGGCGGTGGGGCAGCCGAACGTGCGCTTCCTCTGCGACCTCTATCACCTGGCCCGGATGGGGGAGGACCTGCGGGCCGCGCTCGCGCACCCGCTGACCGGGCACGTCCAGATCGCCGACGCCCCCGGCCGCGGCCGTCCCGGCACCGGCACCCTGCCGCTGGCCGAGCTGCTCGACGGCTACGACGGCTGGGTCGGCCTGGAGTACAAGGACCCCGACCTCGACTTCGGGTGGATCTCGACCTGGTCGGCACCGACACACGAACAGGAGCTCGTCACGTGAGGATCGCTTTCATCGGGCTCGGCATCATGGGCCTGCCCATGGCCGGGCACCTGGTCAAGGCGGGGCACGACGTCATCGGCTACGACGTGGTCGCACGGCCGTTCCCGACCGCGGCCGGCGTCGGCGAGGCCGTGCGCGACGCGGAGGTCGTCATCACGATGCTCCCCGCCGACCCGCAGGTCGAGGCGGTCTTCCCGGAGATCGCCGCGCACGCCCCGCAGGACGCGCTCTACATCGACTTCTCCACCATCACGCCGCAGACCTCCCGCTCGCTGGCCGCCCGGTGGAAGCGCACGCTCGACGCCCCGGTCTCCGGCGGTGAGAAGGGCGCCGTCGACGGCGTCCTGTCCATCATGGTCGGCGGCGCCGAGAGCGACTTCGAGGCCGCCAAGCCGATCTTCGAGGCCGTGGGCAGGACCTACCGGCTCGTCGGCGGGCCCGGCGCGGGCCAGTTCGTCAAGGCCGCCAACCAGCTCGTCGTCGGCGGAACCTACGCGCTGGTCGCCGAGGCCATCGTGCTGATGGAGGCCGCGGGCGTGGACGCCGCCGCGGGTCTCGACGTGCTCGCGGGCGGGCTGGCCGCCAGCCGCATCCTCGACCTCAAGCGCGAGTCGATGCTGGCCCGCAGCTTCCAGCCGGGCTTCCGCATCGACCTGCACCACAAGGACATGGGCATCATCCTCGACGCCGCTCGCACCGCCGAGGTCGCCCTGCCCATGTCCGCGCTCACCGCGCAGCTCGTCGCGGCCGCCCGCGCGCAGGGCCACGGCTCGCTCGACCATTCCGCCCTGCTCCTGGTGATCGAAAGGCTCAGCAGATGAAGATGCCCGCGATGAACGCGGTCGTGGAGGTCCTCAAGTCCGAGGGCGTCGACGTCGCCTTCGGCTGCCCGGGCGCGGCGATCCTGCCGCTGTACAAGGCGATGGAGGAGGTCGGCGGCATCGAACACCTCGTCGTCCGGCACGAGGAGGGCGCCACCCACATGGCCGACGGCTGGGCCCGCACCAACGGCCGCGTCGGCGTGGCCATCGGCACCTCGGGCCCGGCCGGCACCAACATGATCACCGGCCTCTACACCGCGCTGGCCGACTCCATCCCGATCGTCTGCGTCACCGGGCAGGCCGTCTCCACCAAGCTGCACCAGGAGGCCTTCCAGGCGGTGGACATCGTCGCGGTCGCCACGCCCGTCACCAAGTGGGCGGTGCAGATCAAGGAGGCCGGGCAGGCCCCGTGGATCTTCCGCGAGGCCTTCCGCGTCGCCCGCTCGGGCCGGCCGGGCCCGGTGCTGATCGACATCCCCGTCGACGTGGCCCGCCAGGTCATCGAGTACGACCCCGCCATCGACGCCCCCCTTCCCGTCGCCGCCGTCGAGCCCCACCTGCCGCGCGTGGAACGGGCGCTGGACCTGCTGCTGGCCGCCGAGCGCCCGCTGCTGCTGTCCGGCGGCGGCGTCATCGGCGCCGGCGCCTCGGCCGAGCTGGTGGAGCTGGCCGAACTGCTGCAGGTCCCCGTGCAGGTCACCCTCATGGGCAAGGGCTCCATCCCCGACGACCACCCGCTCCACAGCGGGATGACCGGCATCCAGACCTCCCAGCGGTACGGCAACGCCTCCTTCCTGGAGTCCGACCTCGTGCTCGCCCTCGGCGCCCGCTTCGGCGACCGCCACACCGGCGCGCTCGACGTCTACCGCGGCGAGCGCACGTTCATCCACGTCGACATCGAGCCCACCCAGCTCGGCAAGGTCTTCGAGCCCGACCTCGGCATCGTCTCCGACACCGGGCTGTTCCTGCGGGCGATGATCGACCTGGTGAAGGCGCGCGGCATCACCCGCGCCCCCGGCGCGTGGGTCGAGCGCGTGCGCGACCTGCGCAGGACGCTCACCCGGCGCGAGGACTTCGACGACATCCCCGTCAAGGCGCCCCGCGTCTACAAGGAGATCAACGACTTCTTCGACGAGGACACCTACTTCGTCACCGCCATCGGGCTCTACCAGATCTGGGGCGGCCAGCACCAGAAGGCCTTCAAGCCGCGCCGCTACCAGGTGTGCGGACAGGCGGGCCCGCTCGGGTGGGAGATCCCCGCGGCGATCGGCGTCAAGAAGGCCGCGCCCGACGCGCAGGTGGTCGGCGTGGTCGGCGACTACGGCTTCCAGTACCTGGTCGAGGAACTGGCCGTCGCGGCGCAGTACGACGTGCCGTTCGTGCTCGTCATGCTCAACAACGAGTACCTCGGCCTGATCAGGCAGGCGTCGCTCCCGTACGAGATGAACTACCAGGTGGACATCCACTACGACGAGTACGGCACCGACAACGTCAAGATCATGGAGGCGTACGGCTGCGCGGGCGTCCGCGTCTTCGACCCGGCCGAGATCAGGTCCTCGCTGGAGTGGGCGACCAAGGAGGCCGCACGCACGTCCCGGCCGGTGCTCGTGGAGATCATGATCGAGCGGGAGGCGAACACCCCGCACGGCCTGTCCATCGACGCCGTCCGCGAGTTCGAACCGCTTCCCGCCGAGGTGTGATGATGGGTCATCGCAGGCACGCCCTCCTGCCCGCTCGCACCGGGCAGGAAGGCGTGCCAGCCCATTCTTCATCATCAGGCTGGGAGTGTCGCAGTGGTTGAGCATGTTCTTGTCGCCCCTGACAAGTTCAAGGGGTCGCTGACGGCGGCCGAGGTGGCCGCGCGGGTGTCGGCGGGCCTGGGCGTCCCCACCGTCGAGCTGCCCGTCGCCGACGGCGGTGACGGCACCGTCGACGCCGCTGTGGCCTGCGGTTTCACCCGTGTCACCCAGGAGGTGACCGGGCCCACGGGCGCGCCCGTGACGGCCTCCTACGCCTTCCTGCCTCCCGCCCATGGCGATGCGGGCCCGCCTGCCGTCGCGGTCGTCGAGCTGGCCGAGGCGTCGGGGCTGCGCCGGCTGCCCGGCGGGCCCGAGCCGCTGACGGCCACCAGCCGCGGCACCGGCGAGCTCGTCGCCGACGCCGTACGGCGCGGCGCCCGCCGGATCGTGCTCGGCCTGGGCGGCAGCGCCTCGACCGACGGAGGCGCGGGCATGGTCCAGGCGCTGGGCGCCCGCCTGCTCGACGCCGGCGGACAGGAGCTGGGCGCCGGCGGGGCGGCGCTGCGCGAGCTGGCCAGGATCGACCTGTCCGGGTTCGCCGACCTGTCCGGCGTGGAGTTCGTCGTCGCGAGCGACGTCGACAACCCGCTGCTCGGCCCGCACGGCGCCGCCGCCGTCTACGGACCGCAGAAGGGCGCGACACCCGGTGACGTCGCCGTCCTGGAGGCCGCGCTCGGCCGGCTGGCCGCCGTCGCCACCCAGACCCACGGACTGGTCGGCGCGGTCGAGCACGACGGCGTCCCGCGCCCCATGGGCGTCGCGGGCGCGCCCGGCGCCGGCGCGGCGGGCGGGGTGGGCTTCGCCGCCCTCGCCTTCCTGCGCGCCGAGATCCGCCCCGGCATCGAGTACCTTCTCGAGCTGCTCGGCTTCGACGAGCAGGTCAAGGGCGCGCGGCTGGTCGTCACCGGCGAGGGCTCGCTCGACGGGCAGTCGCTGCGCGGCAAGGCGCCCGTCGGCGTCGCCCAGGCCGCGGCGAAGGCCGGCGTGCCCGTGGTCGCCGTCTGCGGTCGCCGCACGCTCACCGACGAGGAGCTCCGGGCGGCCGGCATCGAGGCGGCCTACGCGCTCACCGACATCGAGCCCGACCCCGCCCGCTGCATGGCCGAGGCGGGTCCCCTTCTGGAGCGGCTGGCCGCCCGGGTCGCCGCCGACCGGCTGAGCTGATGCGCACCACCTCGCGGAAAGGCAGCAGATGACCGGTTACGAGCTCGTCATCCGATCCCGCAGGGCCGTCACGCCCGACGGCGAGCGGCCCGCTGCCGTGGCCGTACGGGACGGGAAGATCGTGTCCCTGCACGCCCACGACGCCGCCCTCGACACGGCCGAGGACCTCGACCTCGGCGACCTGGCCCTGCTGCCCGGCCTGGTCGACACCCACGTGCACGTCAACGAGCCCGGCCGTACCCACTGGGAGGGCTTCGCCTCCGCCACCAGGGCGGCCGCGGCGGGCGGGGTGACGACGATCGTCGACATGCCGCTCAACTCGTTGCCGCCCACCGTCAGCGCCGACGCGCTGACCGTCAAGCAGGAGGCGGCGCGCGGCCAGTGCTACGTGGACGTGGGCTTCTGGGGCGGGGCGGTCCCCGGCAACCTCGACGACCTGTACCCCCTGCACGAGCGCGGCGTCCACGGCTTCAAGTGCTTCCTGTCGCCCTCCGGTGTGGAGGAGTTCCCCCCGCTGACCCCCGACCTGCTACGGCAGGCGCTCAGGGTCGTCGCCGGGTTCGACGGGCTCATGGTCGTCCACGCCGAGGACCCGTCGCTGCTGCGGGAGCCGGCCGGGCCGAGCTACCCGGAGTTCCTGCTGTCGCGGCCGGGCGCCGCCGAGCGGCGCGCCGTCGAGCAGGTCATCGAGCTGGCCAGGCAGACCGGCGCCCGCGTCCACATCCTGCACGTCTCCAGCGCCGACTGTCTGGAGCCGCTGGCGGCCGCCCAGCGGGACGGCGTGCGCGTCTCGGCGGAGACGTGCCCGCACTACCTCACGCTCACCGCCGAGCAGGTCCCCGAAGGCGACACCGCCTTCAAGTGCTGCCCGCCCATCCGCTCGGCCGGCAACCGCGACCGCCTGTGGGCCGGGCTCGCCGACGGCGTGCTGAGCTGCGTCGTGTCCGACCACTCGCCGTCGACGGCCGACCTCAAGCTGCCCGACTTCGCCGCCGCCTGGGGCGGCATCGCCTCCCTCCAGCTCGGGCTGGCGGCGGTCTGGACCGAGGCCGCGGCCCGCGGGCACGGCCTGGCCGACGTGGTGCGCTGGATGTCGGCCAACCCGGCCGTGCTGGCCGGCCTCCACGGCAAGGGCGGCCTGGTTCCCGGCGGCGACGCCGACCTGGTCGCCTTCGACCCGGCCGCCGACCTCACCGTCGACGCCGCCGCCCTCCACCACAAGAACCCCGTCACCCCCTACCACGGGCGCACCCTCAAGGGCGCCGTCCGCACCACGTGGCTGCGCGGCGTCCCCGTCGACGTCACCGCGCCGCCGCGAGGCGTCTTCCGCTGACCTACCATCGAGACCGAGCAGGAGAGAGAGCGAACCGCATGCCGGACTTCACCACCCTTCCCGACCTGGCCCTGCGTACCGTGGGCGGCTCCGTCGTGGCCGCCAGCGACGAGTCCTTCGCCGAGAAGGAGAGCCTGATCAGGCCCGGCCGTCCCGGCTTCCAGGCCGAGACGTTCGGCAACAAGGGCCAGGTGTACGACGGGTGGGAGACCCGGCGGCGCCGCGAGCCCGGCCACGACTGGGCCGTCGTGCGCCTCGGCATGCCCGGCGTGATCCGCGGCGTGGTGATCGACACGGCCTGGTTCAAGGGCAACTACCCGCCGCACGCCTCGGTCGAGGCCTGCGCGGTCAGCGGCCACCCGAGCCCGGCCGAGCTGGCCGAGGCGACGTGGGTGGAGATCGTCCCCAAGGCCGACCTCAAGGGCGACGCCGAGCACGCCTTCGAGGTCTCCGACGAGAGCCGCTACACCCACGTCCGGCTCAACATGTTCCCCGACGGCGGCATCGCCCGCCTGCGCGTGCACGGCGAGGTCCGCGCCGACCTGTCGGTGTACGAGGGGCTGGGCCTCGACCTGGCGGCGCTGGCCAACGGCGCGGTCGTCACCGCCTGCTCCGACGAGTTCTACTCCGCGCCGAACAACGTCCTGGCCCCCGGCCTGGCCCGGCACCAGGCGGAGGGCTGGGAGACCGCCCGCAGGCGCGACGGCGGCAACGACTGGCTCGTCATCCGACTGGCGGCGCCCGGTGTCGTCAAGGTGGTCGAGCTCGACACCACCAACCTGCTGTTCAACGCGCCCGGCGCGGCGTCCGTGCAGGGCAGCCTGGACGGCGAGACGTGGTTCGAGCTGCTGCCGAAGACACGCCTGCAGCCCGACACGCCGCACCGCTTCCGGCTGGAGGAGGCGCGTCCGGCCGCCTACGCGCGCGTCGACATCTACCCCGACGGCGGCCTCGCCCGCGTTCGCCTGCTCGGCACGCTCGCCTAGCCGTCACGCGGGGCGCGGCGGCGGGGGCCCGCCCGCCCCTGCGGGGCCGGTCACCGGCTGGCCATCAACAGGGTCCAGCGCTGGCGCGTGTAGCCGACGCCGACGTAGGCGTAGCCGCAGTTCAGGATGTTGGCCTTGTGCCCGGGGCTGGCCATCCATTTCTTCACCACCTCGGCCGCCGTGCCCCTGCCTCTGGCGATGTTCTCGCTCCACGCGGCCGGCGGGGTGAAGCCCGCCGCCTCGATGCGCTGGCCGGGCCCGAGGCCGTCGGGGGAGGTGTGGCCGAAGTAGTTCCGGGCCGCCATGTCGTCGGAATGGCTCACCGCGGCGTCGCGCAGCCGCGGGTCGGGAGTGAGCGGCTCGCAGCCGGCGGCGGCGCGTGCCTCGTTGGTCAGCCTGACGACCTCGTCGGCCATCTCCACCTCCGGGCTGTCGAGCCGGTCGAGGTCGTAGAGCGTCTTCCAGCCGCCGCAGTGCTGGGCGACGCGGCCGTCGGACTGGCAGGCCCGGACCCGCATGCCCTTCACCCGGGTCACCTCGAAGCCGAAGGTCCGCGCCACGTCGCCGCACGCCGTCGCGGTGTACGCCGTGCTCCAGCGCCCGGTGGTGGTGGCGAGGGCCTGGAAAACCACCCGCGCGCACCTGCGCCGCGTCTCAGCCGATCCGTTGTCGAGGTCGCGGAGGATCACGGCGGCCCTGGCGTCGGTGTCGCCGTCGGTCGAGGCCCTCACCATGATCGTGCCGCTGGCCTCGGCCAGGCCGTTCGCCGAGGAGACCGAACCCCAGGAGCTGGGCATGTCCGCGATGTCCGCGATGTCCGCGGTGCCCGCGACGGGCGGCGGGGCGGCCGGGACGGTCGCGGCGGTGGCGATCCCGGGAACCGACAGGACCAGCGCCCCCACGGCGGCCGTCGCGAGCAACCCCGGTGTCGACTTCGTGCTCATGCTTTCTCCGGACAGCCCTCCCCCCTCCGGCCCCCTGCCGGATCCCGGGCTGTGGTGACCACCGATATCGCGTGCCGCTTGCACGTCACCTGCAGCCCGCAGAACGCGTCCTTGCAGGTCACAGACACCGTAGGCGGCGGCGGGCTCAGGGGACGAGCCTGGCCTGGTGCCGCGGCGGGAGCGTGAGCCTGCGCAGCGACAGCCGGGGCTCGCCGGGCCGCCACGCCGCCACGAAGCCGGCGTAGTCCGTCTCGGCGGGCATCACCCGGTCGGTCGTCACGAAGTCGCCGGTCAGGACCAGCCGCCCGTCGCGGCTCCACGCCATCGAGGTCGACTTGAGCGAGGCGGGCACCGGCATCGACGGCAGTCGCGTCCACGTCCGCGCCCGCACATCCAGCACCTGCACGTCCAGGTACTGGCGTGGTCCCGGCCAGGCCGGATCGGCGAACCAGAGCGCGATCAGCCGCCCGTCCGGGCTGACCTCGGCGGTGGACGGGCTGCCCCCGGTGACGGGGGAGGGCAGCGGCGTGCGGCGGCCGGCCGCCGGCTCGACCAGGGACAGCCGGGACGCCCTCGAGACCAGGACGAGGTCGCGGGTGACGGCGTGCACCCGCTCCTCGGCGAAGACCTCCTCGCCCGTGGTCCTGTCGAGCAGCCGGGCGCGCTCCTGGGCGGCATACGACAGCAGGCCCTGCGGGGTGTCCTGGGCGGGAGCGCGCGAGCAGGCGATCGGCAGGACAGGGCCGCGCTCGCGACCTCGGAAGTCGAGCGGGCGCAGGCGGCAGCCGTCGTCGCCGCGCGCCCGCTGGAGCACCCACACGCCCTTGCCGTCGGCCGCGGCGAAGGCGGACGACACCGCGCCGCCGAGCGGGCGGGCCCGGTCACCGGACAGCAGGAACAGGCGGCCCTCGGCGGAGGGGTCGGCGGGCGTGGTCACGACGAGCTCGCGGGTGCCCGCGGTGAAGGACCAGACCGGCCGGCCGTCCGGCAGGCCGCGCAGCTCGGTGCGTACCCCCGAGTCGACGTCGAACCTGAAGGCGCCGCTGTCGCCGGTGACCAGCAGCCGCAGCCCGCTGCCCGGCGGCAGCGGACGGCCGGAGACGGGCGGCATGGGGTCACGGGGGCCGCGCCCGGGACCGTCCGTCCCGGGAACCCCCGACGTGCCGGGCGCGCACGGGCCGGGATCGCAGGGGCCGGCCGTACGGGCAGAGGACGCGGGGACGGCGGGCGAGCATCCCGCGGCGGCGGCCAGCACAGGGACCAGCACGGCGACCAGCACGACAGCGGGCACAGCGGCAGACACAGCGGCAGGCAAGGAGGTCTGTCTCACGCTCCTTCTACCGCGCCGGGCCGCCACGGGTTCCGGCCGCTCAGCGCCAGATCGTCACCGTGGTGCCGGAGGGCCGTTCCTCCCCGGGCATCGGGCGCTGGAAGCGAACCTGCTCGCCGTTGGTGAGGTTGCGCACCCGCACCCGGTAGCCCTGCTGCTGCAGCTCGGTCGTGGCGTCACGGACGCTCTTGAACACCACGTTGGGGACGATCCTGAACTCGGCGTGGTCGTCGGCCTGGCCGTTGCGCTTGCCGAACCAGTCGAGCCAGAGGCCGCCGCATCGCGAGACCGTGATGCTGGTCATCGTGCCGGGGTCGACCTCGGCCTTCGGCCGGGGGTTCTGCGAGATGACCTGGCACGGCTCGGCGTCGTCGTCGACCTCGTTGACCTGCACCTGGAAGCCCTGCTGGGTCAGGAACGCGGCGGCCTCGTCCTTGGACATGTCGCCGACGTCGGGCATCACCAGCCCGGCGCTGAGCACCAGGTTGATGCGGGTGCCCTCCTTGACCCGGTCGCCGATGCTCGGCCTGGTCTGCGTCACCAGACCGCGCTGCACCTTCGGGTTGGCGATCTTGGTGACCTTGCCCACCTTGAGGCCCTGCTCGGCGAGCTTGACCGCCGCGTCGTTCTGGCCCAGGCCCTCCACGTTGGGCACGGTCACCCGCTTGGCGCCGAGCGAGGGCACGAGCGTGATCGTCTGGCCGATCTCCGCCTCGGTCTGGGCGACGGGGTCGGTGCTGATCACCTTGCCCTCCGCCACCTTCTCGTCGTACTGCCCCGGGGCCTCCTTCACCAGGAAGCCGTTCTTGGCGGCCTCGCTCTTGGCGGCCGAGACGCTGATGCCGACGAGGTTGGGCACGAGCGCGTACTTGCTCTGCGCGAAGTACCAT
Source organism: Nonomuraea sp. NPDC004354 (assembly GCF_053602555.1). Taxonomy (NCBI): domain Bacteria; kingdom Bacillati; phylum Actinomycetota; class Actinomycetes; order Streptosporangiales; family Streptosporangiaceae; genus Nonomuraea; species Nonomuraea sp. NPDC004354. The sequence goes on from NZ_JBSGDV010000001.1 coordinate 1,156,780, forward strand.
CCGGTCAGGCCGACCGCGACCACCATCAGCCCGGCCAGCGTCACCAGGAACCAGTTCGGCCGGAAGCCCCGCCGGCGCGCGGGGGGCTGGCCGGCCTGTCCGGCGGGCGCGGTCAGCACCTCGGTGCGGGAGACCACCAGCGTCGGGTTCGGCGCGGCCGCCGCCCTCGGCTGCGGCTGCGGCTGCGACGGTTGTGGCTGCGACGGCTGCGGCTGCGGCTGCGAGGCGTTGGGCACGGCGTGCTGCCCCGTGGAGTAGGGCGGGATGGACTCCCGCGGCAGCATCCGGTGCGTGTCGACGGCCGCCACCAGCATCGCCGAGGCGTCGGCGGGGCGGTTCTCGGGATCGCGCGCGGTCGCCTGCGCCACCAGCGTGTCGATCAGCGGCGGCACGTCGGGCACCACCGACGAGGGCGGCGGGACGGTGTCGTGGACGTGCCGGTAGGCGATCGACATCGGCGTCTCGCCGTCGTACGGCTGGCGGCCTGTCACCAGCTCGAACAGCATGATGCCCGCCGCGTAGACGTCGCTGCGGACGTCCGCCCCTCCGGTGGTGACCTGCTCGGGCGACATGTAGCCGATCGTGCCGATCATCACGCCGGTGCGTGTCTGGTTCGTCGCCTCGATCGCCCTGGCCAGGCCGAAGTCGACGACCTTGACCCGGCCGTCGTCGGTCAGCAGGACGTTCTCCGGCTTCATGTCGCGGTGGACCATGCCCTGCTGGTGGGCGGCGCCGAGCGCGGCCAGCACCGGGATCATGATCTCCAGCGCCTCGCGGGCGGGCAGCCTGCCCCGCGAGCGCAGCACGTCGCGCAGCGTCTTGCCCGGCACGTACTCCATCGACAGGTACACCACGTCGCCGTCGGTGCCCTGGTCGAACACGTGCACCACGTTGGGGTGGGACAGGCTGGCCACCGACTTGGCCTCGCCGATGAACCTGCGCACGAAAGCGGGGTCCTCGGCCAGCGTGCGGTGCATGACCTTCAGCGCGACCGTGCGGTCGAGCCGGATGTCGAGCGCCAGGTAGACCGTCGCCATCCCGCCCCGGGCGATCCGGGACTCGATGCGATAGCGCCCGTCGAGCAGTCGCCCTACGAGGGGGTCCGCGATCGTCGTGTCCACCTGGCCGAGTTTACGGGCGATTCGCCCCCCGCATGGCCCGACAGTCCCAAACCGATGCCCGTTTGATTCCTGATCTGGGAAGGCGGCGCGAAGCCTGCCCGGAGGTCACGTCCCACCGGTGCTCTGCGCCCATCGCGGCCCCACGGCCCCCGGTGGCGCGGGGGCCGTGGCGGACCCCCGCGCGGATCAGGGGGTCATCGGGGAGGACGCCTCGGCGTAGCGGCGGCGCGGGATCCGTCCGGCCTGGCGCGCCAGCCGCCCGGCCTCCACGGCGGACCGCATCGCCGCCGCCATGAGGTCGGGCCGCCGCGCCCTGGTGACCGCCGTCGCCAGCAGCACCGCGTCGCACCCCAGCTCCATCGCCTGGGCGGCGTCGCTCGCCGTGCCGATGCCCGCGTCCAAGATCACCGGAACCGACGCCGCCTCCACGATCAGCTCGATGTTGTGCGGGTTGCGGATGCCGAGCCCCGAGCCGATCGGCGCGCCCAACGGCATCACCGCCGCGCACCCCGCCTGCTCCAGCCGCCGCGCCAGCGCCGGGTCGTCCCCGATGTACGGCAGGACCACGAACCCGTCGGCCACCAGCCGCTCGGCCGCGTCGAAGGTCTCGATCGGGTCGGGCAGCAGCGTCCGCTCGTCGCTGATGACCTCGAGCTTCACCCAGTTCGTGCCGAGCGCCTCGCGCGCCAGCCGCGCGGTCAGCACCGCCTCGCCCGCCGTGAAGCAGCCCGCCGTGTTCGGCAGGACCTTGATCCCGCGGGCGCGCAGCACGTCGAGCACCGACCCCTTGGCCCCGGGGTCGAGGCGGCGCATGGCGACCGTGGTCAGCTCGGTGCCGGAGGCGGCCAGCGCCTGGTCGAGCACCTCGAGGGAGGGGGCCCCGCCGGTGCCCATGATGAGCCGGGAGCCGAACTTCTCCCCGGCGATGATCAGCTCATCCACCCTGCACCGCCGTGAGGATCTCGACCCTGTCGCGGTCGGCCAGCGAGGTGCTCTCCCACGTGCCCCTGGTGACCACCTCGTCGTTGACCGCCACGGCGACACCCGTCGTCTGCGCCGTCAGCCGCTGGACGGCCTGGGCCACCGTGGTGCCGTCGGGCACCTCGTGCGCGGCCCCGTTGATCGTCACGTGCATCAGTCACTTCCTTGTCCGGCTGTCTGGAACCGCTGCGGCGCGCACAGGGCGGCCAGCTCGCCCTCCTCGCCGTGGAGGATCGCGGTGGTGAGCGGGGCCAGCAGCACGCCGCCCCTGTGGTGTCCGGTGGCGACGGTGAGGCCGGGGCCGTACGGGCCGATCAGCGGCAGGTTGTCGGGGGTGCCCGGCCGCAGTCCCGCCACGACGTCGGCCACCTGCAGCTCGGTGATGCCGGGGACCAGCTCCCTGGCGTCGCGCAGCAGCTCGTACAGGCCGCCCGCGGTCACCGTGGTGTCGAAGCCCAGCTCCTCCTGGGTGGCGCCGACGACGAGCTCGCCGTCGCCGCGCGGCACCAGGTACACGGGCGAGCCGTGGACCACGCCGCGCACGCAGGTGCCGAGCAGGGGGGACGGCGAGCGCAGCCGCATGATCTGGCCCTTGACCGGGCGCACCGGCAGGTCGGTCAGCCCGCCGCTCCACGCGCCGGCCGCCAGCACCACCCGCTCGCCCGTCAGCACATCACCCGAGGCGTCCGAGGCGTCCGCGCGCCCGTCGTCCGAGGCGTCGATCGGCCTGCCGTTCGGGGAGTCGGCCGGCCCGCCGTCCGTGGCGTCCGCCGGAACGTTCCCGGTGGCGGCCGAGGGTGGCTCCAGCCGTACGCCCACCACGGCCGAGCCGTCGCGGACCAGCGCGGCCACGCGCCGCCGCACCAGCGCCACCCCCGCCTTCTCCAGCGCGGCCAGCAGGGCCGCGGTGACGCGTCTGGGGTCGACCCACGCGTCACCCTCGGCCAGCACGCCGCCCCTGACCGACGGCGCCAGCATCGGCTCCCTGCGGCGGCACTCGCGCCCCGTCAGCCGCCGCACCGGCAGCCCGAGCTTGTCCATGAACACGGCGAGCTCGTCCAGCGCCGCCAGGTCGTCGGTGTCGAAGGCGACGTCCAGCGTGCCCTGGGCGCGGTAGTCGAGCCGCAGCCCGCTGTCGGCCTCCAGCTCCGCGGCGAAGGCGGGCCAGCGCTCCAGCGCCGCCAGCCCCAGCCTGAGCAGCGACTCCTCGGTGTAGGAGACCTCGCTGACCGGGGCCAGCATGCCCGCGGCCGCGTGGGAGGCGCCACGCGCCGGGGCCGGGTCGATCACCGTGACACGCGTGCCCGCGCGCGCCAGACGCCAGGCGACGGACAGGCCAACCACGCCGCCGCCCACGATCAGATGCATCTCGCTCCCTTCGCCGGCATGACCCGGATCAGGTGTCTTGCGGTCGAAGGCCCGTCACAGCCTTCCTCTCAGCCCGGTACGGCCGGACTCCCGCGCGTCTTCCGCGAACAAGCCTACTCAAGGCCCGGACCCTGGTGACCGGCGCCGGATTGGTTATGGTCTGAGCGTGAATCATGTCGTGGTGGTGGGCGCCGGACTGGCAGGCATACGCAGCGTCGAGGCGCTGAGATCTCGTGGATTCAGCGGCAGGATCACGCTGGTCGGCGAGGAGCGGCACCGGCCCTACGATCGTCCGCCCCTGTCCAAGGCGGTGCTGCTCGGCACGGCCGACTCCAGCTTCGTCGACTCCGACCTCGAGGCCATGCGGGTGGAGCACCGGCCGGGGGTGTCGGCCAAGGGGCTGCGCGCGGGGGTCCTGGAGACGACCGAGGGCGAGATCGGCTACGACGGCCTGGTCATCGCCACCGGGGCGGAGCCGATCAGGCTGCCAGGCGAGGGCCGCCAGCACGTGTTGCGCACCCTCGACGACTCCCTGGAGCTGCGGGCCCGCCTGGTGGCGGACGCCAGGGTCACGGTCATCGGCGCGGGCTGGATCGGCGCGGAGGTGGCCACGGCCGCCCGTACGGCCGGCTGCCGGGTCACCGTCGTGGAGGCGGGCCCCGCCCCGCTCGCGCACGTGCTCGGGCCCGAGGTGGGCGGCGACACCGTCCCCTGGTACGAGGGCATGGACCTGCGGCTGGACACCATGGTCGCGGCCGTGGAGGAGGGCGGGGTGCGCCTGGTCGACGGCGACTTCGTCGAGGCCGACGTGGTGGTGTCGGGCATCGGCGTCCGCCCGGCCGTCGAGTGGCTGGCCGGCTCCGACATCGACCTGCACAACGGCGTCGTCACCGACGAGCACCTGCGCACCTCCCTGCCGAACGTCGTGGCCGTCGGCGACTGCGCGGCCTGGTGGTCGCGCCGCTTCCACACCAGGCTGCGCGTGGAGCACTGGGACACCGCGCTCAACGCCCCCGAGGTCGCCGTGGCCACGCTGCTGGGCGACGAGGCGGTCTATGATCCTGTGCCGTACTTCTGGTCGGAGCAGTTCGGCCACATGGTGCAGTACGCCGGCCACCATGCCGGCGCGCGCCTGTTGCGCCGCGGCGATCCCTCGGCGGCCAAGTGGTCGGTCTGCTGGTTGACAGACACCGACAGGCTGGCCGGGGTGCTGACCGTCAACAGGCCACGCGACCTCGTCCAGGGCCGTAGGATCATCGAGTCAGGACAGCGACTCGACCCCCTACGCCTGGAAGATCCCGAGGTCGGGATACGTGACTGTGTAGTTTGAAGCCGGATGCGATGTGGTAGTGGTGGATTCGTGACGCTTTCTGTTGCGCAGATAGACCGGGAAACCGACCAGCTCGTCGGCGAGTGGCTGACGCTTCCCGAAGTGGCCGACCGCCTCGCCCTCTCGATCGGGCGGGCCAAGCAGCTCCTGAAGGACCACAAGCTCCTCGGCGTACGGCGGGGCGCGGGCGGCCCCCAGGTCCCGGCGGTGTTCCTCGAGGGCAGGGACGTGGTGAAGGGCCTGCCGGGCACGCTCACGCTCCTGCTCGACGCCGGCTACGACGACGCCGAGGCGTTGCGCTGGCTGTTCACCCCGGACGAGTCGCTGCCCGGCTCGCCCATCGACGCGATCAAGGCGGGTCGCCATACCGAGGTCAAGCGGCGTGCCCAAGCGCTCGGTTTCTGAAGCCCGCCTCTACCTTTGCACCGACGGCCGGAGGAAGCGCGGCGACCTGGCCGACTTCCTCGACGCGGTGCTGTCCAACGGCGTCGACATCGTCCAGCTCAGGGAGAAGGGCCTGGAGGCGCGCGAGGAGCTCGCGCTGCTGGAGGTCTTCCGCGAGGCGTGCGACCGTCACGGCGCGCTCCTGGCGGTCAACGACCGGGCCGACATCGCCTTCGCCGCCCGCCCCGACATCCTTCACCTGGGCCAGGACGACCTGCCCGTGAGCGTCGCGCGAGAGATACTCGGCGACGACATCCTCATCGGCAGGTCCACCCATTCGACGGCGGAGGCCTCGGCCGCCGCCGTCGAGGAGGGCGTCGACTACTACTGCTGCGGGCCGATCTGGCCCACCCCGACCAAGCCAGGCCGGCCGGCGCCTGGACCCGCCCTGCTCAGGCACGCGGCGGGGCTCGGCGACCGTCCGTGGTTCGGCATCGGCGGCATCGACCTCGGCAACCTCGACGAGGTCAGGTCGTACGGCGTCAGCCGCGTCGTGGTCGTCAGGGCGATCACCGAGGCGGACGACCCCGGAGCGGCGGCGGCCGAGTTCGCCAAGCGGCTGGGCCGGTAGGTCCGCGACCGCCGCGGCCCGTCAGGTCTTGCGCGAGGTGGCGGCCACCGCCAGTTCGGCCAGGGCGGCACGGGCCTCGGCGGTGATCGGCGCGTCGTCGAGCGAGGCGAGAGCCTCCTCCAGGTACGTGCCGATCATCTTCTCGCACGCCTCGAGCGCGCCGCTGGCCTCGATGACGCCGCGCAGCTTGGCGACGCCCTCGGCGTCGAGGCCGGGGTCGCCGAGCAGCCTGCGCACCGTCGCGGCGTCCTCGGGCGTGGCTGCGGCCAGCGTGCGGGCGATGAGCATGGTGCGCTTGCCCTCGCGCAGGTCGTCGCCGGCGGGCTTGCCGGTCTCCATCGGGTCGCCGAACACGCCGAGGATGTCGTCGCGCAGCTGGAAGGCGATGCCGACGCGGTTGCCGTACTCGACGCACAGCTCGTCGATCCACGGCGCGCCGGCGCCCGCGGCCAGCATCAGGCCGAGCCTGAGCGGCTGCTCCACCGAGTACTTGCCGCTCTTGTAGAGCGCCACCCGCAGGGCCGACTCGAAGGTGTTCTCGCCGTGGGCCTGCTCCAGCAGGTCGAGGTACTGGCCGCACATCAGCTCGGTGCGCATGTGGTCGTGGAAGGGCTGGGCGACGGCCAGGTGGGGCAGGTCGCACGAGCGCCACATCTCGCCCGACCAGATCAGCAGCAGGTTGCCCAGCAGGACCGCCGCGCCCTCGCCGAACTGCTCGGCCGAGCCGTACCAGTCGCTCTTCTCGTGCAGGTGCTGGAAGCGGCGGTGCGCCGAGGGCATGCCCCTGCGCAGGTCGCTCTTGTCCATGACGTCGTCGTGCACCAGCGCGCTGGCCTGCAGCAGCTCCAGGGAGGCCGCCGCGACGAAGACGCCGGGCTCGTCGGAACCGCCCGCCGCGCGCCACCCCCAGTAGCAGAAGGCGGGACGCAGCCGCTTGCCGCCCGCCAGCAGCTCTCTGGCCGCGTTGAGCAGGGGGGCGAGGTCGGGGCCGCTGACCACGGCACGTTGCCGGTCGAGGAACTCCCCGAGGGAGCGATCCACCTCGGTACGGAGGGTGTCCAGGCTCATGCCATGAGAGTAACGGGCTGTAGCCGGCGTTTCGATCTCCCGCTCCCGTCATATGGACGTGGCCACGTCGCCCGCGTCCGTACCGGTAGCCTTGGATTATGGCTCTGGGTCGACCCTCCGTCCTTCCCGATCGCGTCCCCACCGTCCGCGATCTCCTCGCCTCTGGCGGCCGCTCCTTCTCCTTCGAGTTCTTCCCCCCGAAGAACGAGGAGGGCGAGCGCCAGCTCTGGCGGTCGATCAGGGAGCTCGAGGCACTGCGGCCGACCTTCGTGTCCGTCACCTACGGCGCGGGCGGCTCCACCAGGGACCGCACCGTCGACATCGTCGAGCGGCTGGCCCACGAGACCACGCTCACCCCTGTGGCGCATTTCACCGCGGTCAACCACTCGGTCCGCGAGCTTCGCCACCTCGTGGGGCGCTTCGCCGACGCCGGGGTGCGCAACATCCTGGCCGTGCGCGGCGACCCGCCGGGCGACCCCAACGGCGACTGGATCCGCCATCCCGAAGGCGTGCTCTACGCCGAGGAACTGGTCAAGCTGATCCGCCAGGCCGGAGACTTCTGCGTCGGCGTGGCCGCCTTCCCCTACAAGCACCCGCGCTCGCCCGACATCGAGAGCGACACCGAGTACTTCGTCAGGAAATGCTCGGCCGGGGCCGACTACGCCATCACCCAGATGTTCTTCCGGGCCGACGACTACTTCAGGCTCAGGGACCGGGTGGCGGCGCGCGGCTGCGAGACGCCGATCATCCCGTGCATCATGCCCGTCACGAAGATGAGCACGATCGCCAGGTCCGAGCAGCTGTCGGGCGCGCCGTTCCCGCCCGACGTCGCCGCCCGCTTCGAGGCCGTCGCCGACGACCCGGCCGCCGTCCGGCGGCTGGGCATCGACCACGGGGCCGAGCTGTGCCAGCGGCTGCTCGACGAGGGCGCCCCCGGCATCCACTTCATCACCTTCAACCGGTCGAGCGCGACGCGTGAGGTGTTCCAGCTGATCCAGCCGGCCGCCCTGTCGGCCTGATCCCGCCGCCGCGCCCGCTCAGCGCGGGGGCAGGGGCAGGGGCGTGCCCGCGATCGCGTAGTGCTCGTACCCGCCGGGGAAGACGAACTGGGTGAGCAGGTCGGTGAAGCCCACCGCCCGGTAGAGGTGCCGGGCGGCCGTCGGCTGGTCGTGCGTCGACAGCACCGCCGACCGCTCAGGACGGCCCTCGCACAGGGCGTGGATCAGCGCCCTGCCGATGCCCTTGCCCTGGTAATCGGGGTGGACGTGGATCTCGGCCACTTCCAGCGAGTCGCCCAACCAGGCGTCGGCCACCTGGAGGCCCGACTTCTCGGCGAGCGCGCGGTAGACCACGTCGTGCCACCACTGTCCGGCCTGGCCGTGGAACCCGTAGGCGAAACCCGCGGCCCGGCCGTCGGGCAGTTCGGCGAACAGGCAGCGGAAGGCCGGGTTGGCGCCGTGGCCGCGCATGATCGCCTGCCGCCCGGCGAGCTGGTCGGCCGGCGGCTTCATGGCGGCCGTGTAGATGCCCATCACCGACTCGAGACGGTCGGTGAACTCCGCAGATCCGGTGCCGCGGATGGCTATCACTCGACTTCGACCGCCGTGCCGCCGGTGATGCGCAACAGCTCGTCGAAGGTGGTCGGGAAGACCGTGTGCGGGTGCCCGCCGGCGGCCCAGACCTGGTCGTGCTTGTCCAGCCACGTGTCGACGAAGGTGCGGATGGGCGCCGGATGCCCGACCGGGGCGACCCCGCCGATCGGCTGGCCCGTCGCCTCGCGGACGAACTCAGGGGTGGCCCTGCGCACCCGCTCGACCCCCGCCGTGCGGGCGACCAGCTCGACGTCCACGCGGTGGGCGCCGCTGGTCAGGACCAGCAGCGGAGCGCCGTCAGCGGCGAAGATCAGGCTGTTGGCGATGGCGCCGACCTCGCACCCCAGCTGCGCGGCCGCCGCGGTGGCCGTCGGCGCCGACTCGGGCAGCACCACGATCTCACCCGTCGCGCCCAGCTCACGCAGCGCCGATGCGACACGAACAGCGTTGGGGTGCAAGAACTTTTCCGGCATGCGCCCACTCTAAACAGATTGACCCAGGAATTGCCGGTCCATGGTGGTGCGCTAGGGTCCTTTGATTCGATTGTTAATTATTTGAGGGGATGGATGGCATGGGAGCTCGGCGCCAGCTCGGCCTGGCTGCTCTCTTGACGGTGGGCACCGTCGTTCTCTCAGCGTGCGGCACGGCCGCCACGCCGCAGCCCGCGGCCGCGGTCATGCGCGCCCCCGCGCCCGTCACGTCGCCCGCCGCGGCGCCCATCACGTCGCCCGCCACGGCGGCCGGCGCGATGGCGCGGGTGGAGCGGACCGTCACCGCGCCGGACAAGACGCTGAAGCTCGGCTCGAAGGGCTCGGCGGTCGTGTGGCTGCAGAAGCGGCTCCGGGAGCTCTCCTACCTGCCGGGCAAGGCCGACGGCAGGTACGGCGGCAGCACGCTGGCCGCCGTATGGGCGTTCCAGAAGGTCAACGGGATCAGGCCGACCAGCACGGTCGGCAGGCGCACCTGGGACGCGCTGGAGAACCCCAAGCAGCCGCAGGTCCTGGTCAAGAACGGCAAGCCGACCAGGGTCGAGGTCAACCTGACCAAGCAGATCCTGGTCTACTACGTCGACGACCAGGTGAAGCTGATCTCCCACACCTCGTCGGGCAGCGGCGTGCCGTACTGCGAGACGGCGGTCTGGCAGGGCAAGTCGCAGCGGTTCTGCGGGTCGGCGACGACGCCGACGGGCGACTACAGGACGACGTGGCGGGCGAAGGGCTGGCACAAGTCGTACCTGGGCCAGCTCTACAACCCGATCTTCTTCAACGGCGGCATCGCCTTCCACGGCGCGCTGTCGGTGCCGCTGTACCCGGCCTCCCACGGCTGCGTGCGGCTGCCGATGAACGTGGCCGAGGTGCTGCCCGGAATGCTCGGCAAGGGCGTGCCCGTGCACGTCCGGGGCCGTTTCAGGCGCTAGCCGAGGAGGTCCTGACCCCGGTCGGTGGTCGTAGCCGATCAGCGACCGGGTGTCGGGCCGGCCGGTGGCGCGGCCGTGCCGGCTCACGGCGGTCACGCGGGGGATGCCATCCGGGGCAGGACGTGGGCGACCGCCAACCCGCCGCGCTCCGCCGGCCGCTGGGCGCGCCGCCGTGGGTCAGTGGTTCAGGACCTCAGGTGAGCCCTGGCGGGCGCAGGCTGTCGTCAGGCGGGCCTCCTCAGACGGACCACGGACCGTCAGGCGGGTCTCAGGCGGGATCGCCAGGCGGGTCTCAGGCGGGCCTCCTCAGGCGGACCGTCAGGCGGGGCCCTCAGACGGACCGTCAGACGGGCCTCAGACGGGCCTCAGAAGGGACCGTCAGGCGGGACCGTCAGACGGGTCTCAGGCGGGACCGTCAGGCGGGTCTCAGGCGGATCGTCTCGTGGTGCCGAGCGAGTCGAGACCGCCGGCGACGATCCGCGCCGCCGCGCGTACCGCCGCCCACACCTCGGCGTACGGCTCGCCCCTCGACAGGCTCATGACGGCCGCCAGCTTCGTCGCGCCCACCATCGCCCCCACCGCGGCAGCAGCCGCCACCGGGTCCAGCTCGTCCGGGTAGGCCGCGCACAGCGCCTCGGCCGTCCGCCGCTGGCTGTCGAACAGCAGGTGGAGCGCCCTCGCCTGGAGCGCGGGGACCGTCATCACGAGCTGGAAGCGCTCGCCCCCGAGGCTCCTGGCCAGATCGTCCTCCCAGGTCGCGCCCGTCTCGACCACGCGCAGCAGCAGCTGCGCCACCGACTCTCCCGGCCGCCGCGCGGCCACCATGGTGAGAGTCCGGTCGAGGCGCTCCCCGGCGTCGAAGAAGACGATGTCCTCCTTGCCGGCGAAATAGCTGAAGAACGTGCGCGTCGACACCTCGGCGGAGGCGGCGATCTCGGCGAGCGTCGTCTGCTCGAACCCCTTCTCGGCGAACAGCCGCATCGCGCCCTCGACGAGCGCGCGCCTGGTCCTTGCCTTCTTGCGCGCCCGAAGTCCTGCCATATCCGTCATTGAAGCAATGTAGTGCACTGATGGAAATTTTGCATGCGATGAGGTTTTCTGGAGGGTAGTCGATCACGTCGATCTCACGAAGGAGCGCGACATGAGCTACCCGATGACCCGGCAGCGCAGGTTCGACCCGCCCGACGAGCTCTTCGACGACCCGGCGCCGGTGCGGCCGCTGACCTTCGCGGACGGACACCAGGGCTGGCTCGTGACGGGACACGCGGCCGGCCGGGCCGTCCTGGCCGACCCGAGGTTCAGCACCGTCCCCCGGCGGCTGCACCCGCTGCTCGCCTCGCGGCGCGTACCCGAGGGGGAGGTGCCGCCCGGATTCTTCCTCCGCATGGACGCGCCCGAGCACACGCACTACCGGCGCCTGCTCACCGGGCAGTTCACCGTGCGCAGGATGAACCAGCTCAGGGCGCGCATCGAGGAGATCACCGCGGCTCGCCTCGACGACATGGAGCGCGCGGGCCCGCCCGCCGACCTGGTGCGCACCTTCGCGCTGCCGATCCCCTCACTGGTGATCTGCGAGCTGCTCGGCGTGCCGTACGACGACAGGGAGCAGTTCCAGCGAGACACGACCGAGCTGCTGCGGCTGGCGAACTCGCCCGAGCAACTGACGGCCAAGGTCGGCGACCTGATCAAGTACGTCTACACGCTGGTCGCGCGCAAGCGGGCCGAGCCGGGCCACGACATGCTCACCGGGCTGGTCGACAGCGGCGAGCTGAGCGACGACGAGATCGCCGGCATGGGCTTCCTGCTGCTGGTGGCGGGTCACGAGACGACTGCCAACATGCTGGCGCTCGGCACGTTCGCGCTGCTGCAGCACCCCGAACAGCTGGCGCTCGTCCGCGACGACCCGTCCGTGATCGACAACGCGGTGGAGGAGCTGCTGCGCTACCTGTCGATCATCCACTTCGGCGCGACGCGGGCCGCCGTGGAGGACGTCACGATCGAGGGCACGCTCATCAAGGCGGGCGACTGCGTCGCGGTGTCCATCCCGGCCGCCAACCGCGACCCCGCCCGCTATGCTGACCCTGCCGTCCTCGACGTGCGGCGGCCCGCGGGCGGGCACCTGTCCTTCGGGCACGGCATCCACCAGTGCCTCGGGCAGCAGTTGGCCAGGATCGAGATGCGGGTGGCCTACCCCGCGCTGCTCGGACGCTTCCCCGCCCTGCGGCTCGCCGTCCCCGTGGACGCGGTGCCCATGCGCTCGGACATGAGCATCTACGGCGTGCACGCACTGGAGGTGGCGTGGTGAAGGTCAAGGCCGACAGGGACGTGTGCATCGGCGCGGGCATGTGCGTGCTGACCGCGCCGCTGGTGTTCGACCAGGACGAGGAGGAGGGCCTGGTCGTGCTGACGTCGGCAGAGGTGCCGCCGGAGGCCGAGGACGCCGTGAGCCGTGCGCTCACCCTGTGCCCCTCCGGCGCCATCACCCGCGTCGATCCGTAGGCGGCCTTCGGCCCTCATAGCGCCGGTCCGAGGGCGCCCCCGGCCATCGCGTCGATCTGTAGGTGCCCTCGGTCATCGCGCTGATCTGTGGGCGGCCTCGGTCATCGCCTGCTTCGGGCACCCTCGGGTGTCATCCCGCTGATCCGTGGGAGCCCTCGGTCATCGCCTGCTCGATGGGCGCCCTCGGGTGTCACTGAGCCGATCTGTGGGCGCCCTTCGCGAGTTCGTCGCGCCGATCGGCAAGTGCCTCGTGGGCGCCATCGTCCCGGCGACCGAGGAGTCCTTCGACGTCATCGCCGCGCCGATGTACGGAAGTCCCATAGGTGGTGCCATCGCTGCGGCGATGCGCAGAGACCCGCAGGTGATGGCGCCGCCGTGCCGAGGCGCGGGAGTCCTCGGGCGGCATCGCCCGCGTCGATCCCTCCAGCGGCTCTTGGCGTACCTTCAGCGATCTCTCAACGATCCCTCCCGGCCTCTTGGCGTGCCTCCAGCGATCTCTTGGCGGTCCCCTCCGGGGCCTCTTGGCGTACCTTCAGCGATCTCCCGACGATCCCTCCCGGCCTCTCGGCGCGCCTCCAGCGATCTCTTCGCGGTCCCTCAAGGGCCTCTTGGCGGTCCTCCTGCGGCATCGCCCGGTGTCCCGGTCGCTCCGCGTGTCGCGCTCGCCCCGCAGGTCAGGCCCCATGATCGAACCTGTGTTCGCCAATCGGTTGACATTCAAGGTCATCGAAATTATGTTCGACGGAGTGACGTGAGACTCGCGGCTCGCGTCGAAGAACCTGGTCGCGGGCTCCCGCCACCCCCATGCGGGGCCCGCGGTCGGGTTCCACGGGCGAAAGGCGCGTCCTCGTCGTCGGCGGAGACGAGCGGGCGCGCCTTGACCGGACGGGGAGAGGGGAAGCTCCTCGTCCGGTCGCCCGGCGGAAATGTCGGTGGCGTCTGCGAGTGTTGGCTCCACCGACGGAGACGCCGGGAGCCGCCACGACCCCTCAAAGGAGGCTGGCATGACGACAAGGCTCAGCGACACGCACGGGCCCCGACTGTCGCCCGCAGTCAGGGCGCACCTCACCGAGTCACGCACCTGCTTGGCCGACGCCGTGACGGCCCGTACCCCCGCCACCCGCTACGTCGCCGCCCACCTCGCCGCCCTGCGCTCGGCGGCGGCGATCCTGGCCGCCCGGCCCCGTCCGATGGAAGGGCGCAGGCGCCGGCTGCGCAGTGCCTGGGAGCTCCTGCCCGAGGTCGAGCCCAGGCTCGCCGAGTGGGCCGCCTACTTCTCCGTCAGCGCCGCCAAGCGCGCGGCCGCGGAGGCGGGCATGGTGCGCGGCGTGACCCTCGCCGACGCCGACGAGCTCCTGGCCGAGGCCGAGACGTTCGTGTCCATGGTCGAGGAGATCCTCGGCGTCGCCGGGCAGCCCGCCCTTCCCGTCAGCGTCCCGCTGGCGGGCTGAGGGCCGCACACCCGGTCTCAGTCGCGGCTGGTCGCGTCATTCTCGTCGGTGGGAGGATGAACGCCCAGCCGGCCGTCCGGCTCGATCCCTCCGCGAGCCGGACCTCCCCCTTCCACCCCACGCGTTCACATCCCCGCTCCCGCTCCTGCTACCGCTCTCTGTGCGCTCGTCCTCCCGCACTCAGTGGTCTCCGGTGTCATGAGGCGCTGAGCGTCATCCGGTCCCGCGCACCGTTTGCTTGAACTCCGGGCAGGCGACGAGCGGGTCGTGCGTGCACGAGGCCGCGTGGCGCAGGCTGTCACGCATCCGGGTGAGCTGCGCGATCCGGTCGTCCAGTTCGCGCGCCTTCTCGGCGATCCGGTCGCGCAGTGCCTCGTCGGACGGCTTGGCGTCCAGCAAGCGGCCGATCTCGCCCAGGGAGAACCCCGCGCTCCTCGCGCAGGCGATCAACGCCAGCCGGTGGAGCGTGTCCGGCTCGTACGCGCGTCTGAGCCCGTTGCGCCCGGTCGCCCTGATGAGCCCCTTGCGCTCGTAGAACCGCAGCGCCGAGGCCGCCAGGCCCGACCGCTGGGCCACCTCGCCGATGTCGAGCAGCATTCTTCGCACCCCTTGACTTGAACCGCGATTCAAGTCGCAGTCTAGGGGCATGACGAAAGTTCACCATCTGAACCTTGCCTCCATGCGCACCGTCGACCCCACCTACGACGGGCTCGCCCCAGCCCCCGCCGTCAGCCACGCCCTGCTGGTCGAGACGGACGCCCACGGTCTCGTCCTGGTCGAGACCGGCCTCGGCGTCGACTCGGTCGAGCGGCCGGAGGAGGTGCTCGACCCGGAGTGGGTGGAGCTGGTCGCCCCGAGCCTCGACAGGGGCGAGACCGCGCTCCGCCGCATCGCCGACCTCGGCCACGATCCCGCCGACGTGCGCCACATCGTGCTCACCCACCTCGACGTCGACCACGCGGGCGGGCTGCCCGACTTCCCCGAGGCGACCGTCCACGTGATGGCGGCCGAGCACGCGGCGGCGATGGCAGGGGCGCCGAGCCGCCGCTACCGTCCCGCGCACTGGTCGCACGGCCCCCGCTGGGAGCTGTACGCCACGGGGGAGTCGCGCGAGGAGTGGTACGGCTTGGCGGGCGCCCAGCCGCTGCGCGGGCTGTCACCTGACTTCCTGCTGGTGCCGCTCGGCGGTCACACGGTGGGGCACGCGGCGGTGGCGGTCAGGGACGGGGACGGCTGGTGGCTGCACGCCGGCGACGCGTACTTCTACCACAAGGAGATCGACCCGGCCGGGCCCGAGTCGCACCTGCTGTTCGACATCGTGCAGCTGGACTCGCAGGTGGACGGGGAGCTACGGGTGGCCAACCAGGCCAGGCTGCGCGAGCTCGTGCGCGACCACGCCGACGAGGTGCGGGTGTTCTCCGCGCACGACCCGTGGGAGTTCGCCCGGCACGCCACACCCGCCTGACGCGCCCCGCCACCCGCCCCGGCCCGCGACGGTCTCGACCTCACGCCCCGGCCCGCGACGGTCTCGGCCTCACGCCCCGGCCCCCGACGGCCTCGACCCCACGCCCCGCCTCACGTCCGGCCCGCGACGGTCTCGACCCCACGCCCCGGTCTCGCGCCCCGGTCCCGCGCCCCGGTCTCGTGGTCTGGTCTCGTGGTCCGGTCCCGCGCTCCGGCCCTACGGTCGGGCCCGCGACGCTCTGGTCCCGCGCCCTGGTCCCGCGCTCCGGCCCGGCGGTCGGGCCTGCGACGCCCTGGTCCCGCGCCCCGGGCCCGCGCTGGGCCCGCGACGTCCTGGCCCCATGGCCCGGCTCGGGCCCGGCCCCACGCACAGCTCAGCCCCGTGCTGCGGTCTCACGGCCGGCCCTGCGCTCCGGTGTCACGGACTCGCTCCGCGATGGCGCTGGGCGGAGGGCCGGGAGTTGGGCGGGGCCGCGTCTGACCGGCGCAGGCAAGGACTATCCACCCGCCGCGGCCATGCCCCAGCGTCCGGCGCCGAGCAGCTGCAGGTGGTGGGTGTGGAAGGGGTGCAGCGTGCGGCGATGGCCCACGCTGACGAACATGCACCGCGGTAGGCGCTCGCGGATCAGCTGGTACAGCGTGTGCTCGAGCCCTTCGTCGACAGCGGACGTCGCCTCGTCGAGGAAGGCCAGGCTGGGCCGGGTCAGCAGGATCCTGGCGAACCCGAGCCGTTGCTGCTCGCCCGGTGAGAGCGTGCGCGCCCAGTGCGCCTCGTCGTCGAGGCGGTCCTCCAGGTGGCCGAGGTGGACCGAACGCAACGCCTCGCGGGCCTGCTCCTCGCCGATGCGGTGCGCGGGCTCGGGGTAGGCCAGCGCGGTGCGTAGGTCGCCCAGAGGCAGGTACGGCTGCTGCGACAGGAACAGCGTGTGAGGCCCCGCGGGGCGGCGGACGACGCCGTGCGCGTGCGGCCACAGGCTGGCCAGGCTGCGCAGCAACGTGGTCTTGCCGCTTCCCGAGGGTCCTCTGACCAGGAGGGCCTGCCCCGGGCTCATGCTCAGGGTCAGGTTCTCGATCAGCGGCTGGCTGTTGGGGCGCCACACCTGGAGGTCCTCGATCTCCAGTGCGTCGGGCCGGTTGGTGAAGGCCGGTCCGGACAGGGCGCGCGACTCCTTGTTGGCGTCCGTCAGCGCCGTGAGCCGGTCCAGTGTCGCCCGGTAGGCGGCGAAGCTCTCGTAGGAGTACCTGAAGAAGGACAGCGCTTCGTGCACCTGGCTGAAGGCGTCGGCCGTCTGGGTGACGTCGCCGAGCGAGATCGCCCCGTGGAAGAAGCGCGGCGCCTGGATGATGAACGGGAACACGATCGAGGCCTGGGACACCGCGCCGTTGAACGCCTGGAGCCGCAACGACCGTTTGGCGCACTGCCAGGCGTTCCCGATGACCGAGCGGAACCTGGTGGCCAGGGTGGTCCGTTCCACCTCCTCACCGCCGTAGAACGCGATGTTCTCGGAGTTGTCCAGCAGGCGCATCAGCGCGTATCGATAGGAAGCGGACAACTTCTCTTTCAGGAAGGTGAGCTGGATCAGCGGGCGGCCGATTTTGAAGGCCATGAACGAGGCCCCGATCACGTAGGCGTAGGCGAGGAGGACCATCGCCCTGGGCACCTCGTACCCGAAGATCGTCATCGGTCCTGACAGCGTCCAGAGGACGGCGGTGAACGACACCAGCCGCAGGGCGGCGCGGACGGCGTCGAGCGACAGGTCGTAGGACTGCTCGACGAACTGCGTGATGTCCTGCTCGATGCGCTGGTCGGGGTTGTCGACCGGGGTCGCGACGAACCTGCCCCGATGGTAGGCGCGGCCGTCCAGCCAGTCGGCGACCGCGCGGTCGTTGAGCCAGTCTCGCCAGTGGATGATCAGGCGCTGCGTGATGAGGTAGGCGAGCTGGCTGCTGACGACGTAGATCGCCGCCAGGACCGCGAACACGATGACATGGAGCCAGAACATGTCCGGGTCCATCGCCTGCAACGACGTGAACAGGCCGTTGGTCGCGTAGGAGGCGAGCACTTCCAGGCGCACCCCGACGACCGTCAGCCAGAGCACCAGCAGCATGGCCAGGAGCGGCCGCCGGCTGGCCCACGTGCGGCCGGGCCGGAAGTACGGGAAGGCCAGCAGCCGGAACTGCCGCCCCCAGCGCGTGTAGCGGGTCAGCAGCGGGACCGCCAGGGCGCCGCCGAGGACGATGCCGCCGAAGGTCACCGCGGTTGATGTGAACGACGTGAGCCATTCGTGCTGCCAGTCCATGGATCTGTCCAAAAAGTCCTATATGTGCCTCTATTGGCAGATTTATAGGCAGGACAGCTTGCCGCTCGCTTTCATGCGGGTAACCACGCGTCGGCGGGCGAACGGGTTTCGGGAAAGGCGCCGAACCATCGCTCTCACGACCACAGGCCGGTGAGCTCCAGTGCGTGTTCGGGGCTGGTGGCGTACCGGACGCCGGGGAGAGGATGACCTTGCTCGTCGAGCACCTGCCAGCCACCGAGCCGCACGACGGGCACCCGCCCCTTGCGCATCGCCAGGGCGAGCTCCGACAGCGTGCCCCACGAGCCGCCGACCACGATGACGGCGTCCCCGCAGTTGACGATGACGCCGTTGCGCGCCTCGCCCATGCCGGTGGGCACCACGATCGTCAGGTGCGGGTTGGCGCCCTCCCGGTCGGCGCGCGACAGGATGCCCACGACCGTTCCGCCGGCGGCCCGCGCTCCGGCGGCGACCTCCTCCATGACCCCCGCGTAGCCGCCGCACACCACCACGGCCCCTCGCTCGGCGAGCAGCCGGCCCAGCTCGCGGGCGTTGTCCCGGTCGGTGGCCGAGCACTCTCGCGGCCCGCACACCGCGACCTGAACGGCCATGTGTCCCTCCTTCACCGGCACCACGGGCGGTGGGGGAGTCTGGTGCGGGGGTCTCGGGCCGGGGCGCGCCGCCGGAGACCGACGAAAGGGGCGCCCCCGATCACCGGGAAGCGCCCCGCCCGCGCCTACGGGAGCGTCAGAAGGACTCGACGGCCCTGCGGGCCTCCGCGTCCAGCACACCCCAGCTGATGAGCTCCTCCGTCAGCTCACTGGGCGACTTGTCATAGATCACGGCAAGCGAGCGCAGGTCTTCCTGGCGGATGGAGAGGACCTTGCCGTTGTAGTCGCCGCGCTGGCTCTGGATGGTGGCCGCGTAGCGGGCCAGCGCGCCGGCCTTCTCCTTGGGCAGCGTCGCCAGACGCTCCAGGTCGATCACAAGCTTCGGCGTCGGCCCGAGAGGGCTGGGCGCTGCACCCCCCGGCAGCAGCTCCGAGACCGGCACGCCGTAGAAGTCGGCAAGTTCGGCAAGCTTCTGCACCGTGACCGCCCGGTCGCCACGCTCGTAGGAACCCACGACGACGGCCTTCCAGCGTCCACGCGACTTCTCTTCGACTCCGTGCAGGGACAAACCCTGCTGGGTGCGGATGGCGCGGAGTCGTGCACCCAGCGACTTGGCGTACTCAGACGGCATTGTGTGGCCCCCGGCTGTTGTATGTGCTGCTCTCAGTTGATTGTCCTCCCTCGCGACGATTGCCTGGACCACCGGGGGGTGGGTGCCGGACAGGCACCTTCGGTAGCCGGGCTACTGGGGTTTACCCCGGTACGCCGCAAGGTGTGGTTACGGACAGTGACGGTAAAGCTGTGGACGCCTAAGGTCAAGCTGATTGGAAAAAAGATGCCGAATCCGGTCCGGGATGGTCCGCCTCAAACATCACTCTTGTCCCATGGCCAACACTACTTCGTCACTGTTTGCCGAGAGCCGCCGGGCTGTCTGGTCAGAACGAGCACAGGACGCGGCGCCACCCTTATGATCTTGACCGATGTGTCACCGAGGAAGACGCGCCGCAGCGGTCCTGACGAGCTGGAGGCGACGATGATCAGCTCGCCGTCCAGCCAGGACGTTCCGTCCATGGCCTGGGCGACGGTCCTGCCCGCCAGCGTCTCGATCGCCGCCTCGGGCTCCCAGCCCCGCGCCGCCTTCTCCAGGTCGGTCGTCGCCTGGGCGCGCAGCCCGTCGAGCATCCGCTGCTCGATCTTGGCGCGCCCCGCGCCGACCACCAGCGTCACCAGCCGCAGCGGCGCGTCCAGGGCGGCGGCCAGCTCCACGGCGGAGGCGAGGGCCGCGTCGCAGCCCGGGCTGCGCCGGTAGGCCACGGTCAGCCGCTCGATGCGCCGCGGCGCCTGCTCGGCGTAGCCGTTGGGGGCCAGCAGCACCGGCACCGGAGAGGCGTGCAGCAACTGGTCGGCCGTGCTGCCGAGGGAGATGCTCCCCTTGCGGCCCCGCGGGCCCGAGCCGATCACCACGAGGTCGGCGTCCGCGGCCCGAGCCACCTCCACGAGGCCCCGCCCGCTGCCCCTGTTGTAGTGGATGACGTACTCGGCCTCGTCGCCCGCCAGTTTCCTGGCCTGCTCGAAGCCCGCCTCGACCTGTTCGTTGAGGAAGGCCAGCCAGGCGCTCTCCTCGGCCTTGGCCGGGCCCGGCGTGGTCCACGGCGGCGGCTGGATGGTGGCGACCGTCAGCCGCGCGCCTGCCTGCCTGGCCAGCATGACGGCGAGCGTCAGGCCGTCGCGGCCCCGGGAGTCGGGCAGGAAACCGGACAGGACGTGCTCGGGCTTCATCGGATGCTCCCGGTGTTGAGCCGCGAATGTCTGAAGCCGTACGCGAAGTAGGCCAGCAGGCCCACGGCCGACCACAGCAGGAACGCCACCCAGGTGACCCCCGCCAGCTCGGACATGAGCAGCACGCAGAAGATCACGCCGAGCACCGGGGTGACGGGGAACAGCGGGGTGCGGAAGCTGCGCGGCAGGTCAGGCCTGGTACGGCGCAGCACCAGCACACCGACGTTGACGATGGCGAAGGCGAACAGCGTGCCGATGCTGGTGGCCTCGGCCAGCTGCCCGAGCGGCACGAACCCGGCGAGCACGGTGACGAACAGGCTCACGATGATCGTGTTGGCGACGGGCACCTGGCGGCGCGGGTTGACCTTCTCGAAGATCTTGGGGATCAGCCCGTCACGGGACATCGCGAACAGGATGCGGGTCTGGCCGTACAGGACGGTGATGACCACGCTGGCGATCGAGATGACCGCGCCGAAGGAGACGATGGCCCCCGCCCAGGTGGAGCCGGTGGCCATGTTGGCGATGACGGCGAGGACGGCCTCGGTGCTCTCGGGATCGAAGTCGGTCCAGGCCATGGCCCCGATGGCGGCGATGGCGACCAGGACGTAGATCACCGTCACGATGCTCAGCGACAGGAGGATCGCCAGGGGCAGGTCGCGCTTGGGGTTCTTGGCCTCCTCGCCGGCGGTGGAGGCGGCGTCGAAGCCGATGTAGGAGAAGAACACCTGGGAGGCCGCGGCCGTGATGCCGGCGACGCCCAGCGGCGCGAAGGGCGTGAAGTGGGCCGAGTTGAAGGCGGTGAAGGCGACCACGCAGAAGAAGATCAGCACGGCCACCTTGATGTAGACGAAGATCGTGTTCGCGGTGGCGGACTCGGAGGTGCCGCGCAGCAGCAGCCAGGTGGCCAGCAGGACGATCAGGATGGCCGTGAGGTTGATCACGCCGCCCTGGTTGCCGGGGGAGTGGGTGATCGAGTCGGGCAGCGAGAAGCCGAAGGTGCTCTCGAAGAAGGTGTTGAGGTACTCGCCCCAGCCCACCGCCACGGCCGCGACCGAGACCGCGTACTCGAGCATGAGGCACCAGCCGCACACCCACGCCACGAGCTCGCCGAGCGTGGCGTAGGCGTAGGAGTAGGACGACCCGGACACCGGGATGGTCCCGGCCAGCTCGGCATAGGACAGCGCGGAGAACAGCGCGGTGATGGCGGCCAGCACGAAGGACAGCACCACCGCGGGCCCCGCCTTCGGCACCGCCTGCCCGAGGATGACGAAGATCCCCGTCCCCAGCGTGGCGCCGACGCTGAACAGCGTCAGCTGCCACAAAGACATGGTGCGGCGCAGGTCGCCGCCCTCCCCATGACCGCCCTCCGCCACGATCTGGTCGGTGGGCTTGGTGCGGAACAGCCGCTCGGCCAGCGCCACGGGCACCTCCCTACAACGTGCTGGACAGCGGCCAGGTGGCGTTGGGCGTGATGATGGTGCCCGCCTTGCCGTCCAGGATCTCCAAGGCCTGATCCAGCCGCCCGATGGCCGCCATGTCGCCGGTCGTCTCCACGAACCTGCAGACCGCCTCCACCTTGGGGCCCATGGACCCCGCGGGGAAGTCGATCGCGCGCAGCTCGTGCGGCGTCGTGTGGCCGATCTCGGTCTGCTGGGGGGTACCGAAGTCGCGCATGACGCGCTCCACGTCGGTGAGGATGAGGAAGGCGTCGCACTCCAGGGCCTCGGCGAGCAGCGAGCCCGTCAGGTCCTTGTCGATGACGGCCTCGACGCCCGTCAGCCGGCCGTTCTCGTCGCG
The DNA here is from genome assembly GCF_053602555.1 of Nonomuraea sp. NPDC004354. Taxonomy (NCBI): domain Bacteria; kingdom Bacillati; phylum Actinomycetota; class Actinomycetes; order Streptosporangiales; family Streptosporangiaceae; genus Nonomuraea; species Nonomuraea sp. NPDC004354. The sequence continues at coordinate 1,178,570 of NZ_JBSGDV010000001.1, forward strand.
GATGACGGGCACGCCGCCGCCCCCGGCGCCCACGACGATGACGCCGTCCCGCATCAGTCCGCGGATCAGCCGCGTCTCGACCACACGCTGCGGTTTGGGCGAGGGCACCACGCGGCGCCAGTACTGGCCGTCGGGCTTGACCACCCAGCCGTTCTCCTCGGCCAGTTTCTCGGCCTCCGCCTGGTCGTAGACCGGCCCGACGAACTTGGTCGGGTTCTGGAAGGCCGGGTCGACGGCCGAGACCAGGGTCTGGGTGATGATCGAGATCACCTGGCGGCCCGGCAGGCCGTTCTGGAGCGCCTGGAGCATCCAGTAGCCGATCATGCCCTGCGTCTCGGCGACCAGCGTGTCGAACGGGTAGGGCTTGGTCAGCTTGGGGTCGGCGGCGCTCTCCAGGGCCAGCATGCCCACCTGTGGACCGTTCCCGTGCGTGATGATCAGCTCATGCCGCTCGGCGACCTTGGCCAGCGGCCTGATCGCCGCGGCCAGGTTCGCCCGCTGGACGTGGTCGTCCTGCCGCTCGCCGCGCCGCAGGACCGCGTTTCCCCCCAGCGCCACCAGGACCTTCATGTCAGCTCCCCAGGGTGGCGACCATGATGGCCTTGATCGTGTGCAGGCGGTTCTCGGCCTGGTCGAAGACGATCGAGCGGGGCGACTCGAAGACGCTCTCGGTGATCTCCAGGGCGTCGAGTCCCGTCTTCTCGTAGATGTCCTCGCCGACCCTGGTCTCCCTGTTGTGGAAGGCGGGCAGGCAGTGCATGACCTTCACGCCGTCGTTCCCCGTCGCCTCCACCACCTCGTCGTTGATCTGGTACGGCTTGAGCAGCCTGACCCGCTCGTCCCACACCCTCTTGGGCTCGCCCATCGAGACCCAGACGTCGGTGTAGAGGAAGTCGACGCCCTCGACGCCCGTGGCCACGTCCTCGGTGATGGTCAGGGTGGCGCCGGTCTGCCTGGCCAGGTCCGTGGCCGGCTTGACGACCATCGTCGGGTCGGGCTGCAGCGACCTGGGCGCCACCAGGCGCACGTCCATGCCGAACATCGCCCCCGTGACCAGCAGCGAGTTGCCCATGTTGTTGCGGGCGTCGCCGAGGTAGGCGAAGGAGACCTGGCGCAGCGGCTTGTCGGTGTGCTCCCGCATGGTGAGCATGTCGGCCAGCATCTGCGTGGGGTGCCACTCGTCGGTCAGGCCGTTCCAGACCGGGACGCCCGAGTAGGCGGCCAGCTCCTCGACGTGCTCCTGCTTGGAACCCCGGTACTCGATGCCGTCGAACATCCGGCCCAGCACGCGCGCGGTGTCCTTGACCGACTCCTTGTGCCCCATCTGCGAACCCGAGGGGTCGAGGTAGGTCACGTGCGCGCCCTGGTCGTGGGCGGCCACCTCGAACGCGCAGCGGGTCCTGGTCGAGGTCTTCTCGAAGATCAGCGCGATGTTCTTGCCGGTGAGCCGCCGCTGCTCGGTGCCGGCGTACTTGGCCTGCTTGAGCTCGGCGGACAGGGTGAGCAGGAAGCCGAACTCCGCGGGCGTGAAGTCGAGCTCCTTCAGAAAGCTGCGGTTGCGAAGGTTGAAGCCCATGGTCAGATGCCGTCCCTCTCCAGCGGGCAGCTCATGCAGCGCGGCCCGCCCCGGCCGCGGCCCAGCTCGCTGCCGCGGATGGTGATGACCTCGATGCCGTTGTCGCGCAGGTAGTTGTTGGTGGTGGTGTTGCGCTCGTAGGCGACCACCACCCCCGGCGCGATGGCCAGCACGTTGCACCCGTCGTCCCACTGCTCGCGCTCGGCGGCGTTGACGTCCTGGGTCGCGGTGAGGATCTTGATGTCGTCGAGGTCGAGCGCCTGGGCGATCGCCTTGTGCATGTCCTCGGCCGGGTGGTCGGTGACCTTCAGCTCCTTCTCGGTGTCGCCCGGCTCGATCGTGTAGGACGGCAGCATGCCGAGGCCGGCGTACTTGGTGAAGACGCCCACGTCCACGTTGGTCATGACCGTGTCGAGGTGCATGAACGCGCGGGCCTTCGGCATGTCCAGCGCGACGATCTTCTTGGCTCCGCCCGTGGCGAACAGGTGGCGGGCGAGCATCTCGACCGCCTGCGGCTGGGTGCGCTCGCTCATCCCGATCAGCACGGCGCCCCGCCCGATGATCAGGACGTCGCCGCCCTCGATGGTGGCGGGCGCGACCTTGGTGCCCGGCATCCACACCTGGAAGCGGCCCGCCTCCGAGGTGAACATCGGGTGGTAGGTGTAGATGGCCTCGAAGTTGACCGTCTCGGCCTGCCTGGCCTTCTTCCTCATCGCGTTGATGGACACCCCGTTGTAGATCCAGCACGAGGTGTCACGCGTGAACAGGTGGTTGGGCAGCGGCGGAAGGACGAAGTCGTTCCCGCCGAGCACGTGGAAGGCGACGCTCTTCGGGTCGGCCCCGCGCTCCATGATCTCCGACTTGGTGATGCCGCCGGTCAGGGCCTGCTGCAGGTCCTTCGACGGCAGCGAGTCGAGGGTGTTGCGGATGGCGTCGGTGGCCAGCGGCCCGTGCCAGCGCTCGTCGACGACGTGGTCGAGGATGTGCTTGCGCGCCTCGGGGATGTCGAGGGTCTCGCGCAGCAGGTCGGCCAGCATGTGGACGGTGATGCCCTGGTCGCGCAGCGTCTGCTGGAACTCCTCGTGCTCCTCCACCGCGCGCTGCACCCACAGCACGTCGTCGAAGAGGAACTCGTCCTTGTTCGTGGGGGTGAGCCGCTTCAGCGCCAGTTCGGGCTTGTGCAGCAGAACCTGGTGGAGCCTGCCTACCTCGGAATCGACATGAAAGGTCATAACAGGTATTCCTTTCCTAGACCAGCGGGCCGTACTCGCCGCGCTTGGCCTTCACCCAGATGTAGACCGGCACGCCCACCAGGAGCATCAGCGTTCCGCCGAGCACCGCCTCGGGGCCTGATCCGTAGGCCATCCAGAACGCGAACAGCAGCGCGACGACGCTGATGACGAGGTCGCGGCCCAGCCGTCCCCTGTTGACCTGGCGTTCACCCGTCACCAGCCAGAACAGCTGGGCGCAGGCGGAGAAGAAGTAGGGGATGACGGTGGTGAAGGAGGCCAGCAGCACGATGGTGTTGAAGGCGTTCTCCGACGAGTAGGCGACCAGCAGCATGCCCGACGTCAGGACGGTGCCGATCAGGATGCCGGGGATGGGCGCCCCGCGCGGTGACTCCCTGGCGAACAGCGGCGGGAACATGCCGTCCTGGGCCGCGGCCTTGGGCATCTCGGCCACCAGCATGGTCCAGCCGTTGAGGGCGCCGATGCCGGAGAAGATGGCGCAGGCGGCCATCGCGATGCCGCCCCCGGTGCCGCCGAACATGTTGTTGATCGCGTCGGCGAACGGCGCCGACGACTTCACGAGCTCGGCGTACGGCACAGTGCCCATGACCGCGACGGTGCTCAGCATGTAGAGCACGGCGCAGGCCAGCACGCCGATGACGCTGGCGCGCCCGATGTTGCGCATCGGGTCCCTGATCTTCTCCGCGGCGATGGAGACGCTCTCCACGCCCGAGTAGATGAACAACGCCACCGCGCCGGCGAGGGAGATCGCGGCGACGACGTTGCCCTCCGTGGCGTTGAACGGCCCGAAGTTGCCGCCCTGGATGAAGAACAGGCCGACCAGCGAGACGAACAGCAGCGGCGCGAACTTCAGCACCGTGGTGACGAGCTGGAAGGCGGCCATGTTCTTGGGGCCCATCAGGTTGACCACCGCGGGGATCCACAGCCCCACCAGCGCGATGACGATCGCCGCGGTCGTGCCCGTCCAGTTGAGGCCGAAGACCTGCTGCGCGAAGTACTGCACGTACCCGACCCACGCGACGGCGATGGCGGCGTTGCCGATCCACGCGGTCAGCCAGAACGACCACGCGTTCCAGAAGCCGACGAACTCGCCGAAGGCGTTGCGCGCGTAGGCGTAGGGGCCGCCGCCGGCCGGGATGCGCGCGCCCAGCCTGCCGAAGACGATCGCCATCGCGATGGCCCCGAGGGTGACCAGGCCCATCGCCACGATGCTGACGGTGCCGAAGGCGGCCAGCGAGGCGGGGAGCAGGAAGATGCCGGTGCCGACGATGTTGCCGATCACCAGGGCGATGGCCGCGCCGAGGCCGAGACTGCGTTGTGGGCCTTCGGTGACGCCCGTCAGCTCGGTCTCGACGGTGCCGACGCCTCCGCCTTCAGGCGGCCGTGGCTCTCCCATTGCGCCCCCCAACGCGGATACCCCGGACGTCATGTGACATTCGGGGCGTCCCCGTCGGTGAGTACGCTAAAACGCCCAGCTCAACCATCTTCTCTTGTTCATGAGAGCGCGGGCGGGCGCGCCGGAGGGGCTCAGCTGCGGGGGTTGCCGGACACGAGCAGCACGACGGCGAAGACCGCCATGCAGACCGCGATCAGAGCCACGGGCCACGCCTCCCAGCGCCCGTTGATCCGCTCGGCGGTCACCGGCCCGCGGCCGTGTTCGGCGAAGCCGCGGACCAGCGCGGGCTCCTCAGTGGCGAGCTGGCGGGCGATGGCGTCGAGAATCTTGCGCTCGCGTGCGGACAGGGACATTCCGCGACCTCCCCGAGAAAGACTTGGAGGAGGTTTTATCTCTTTTGTCCGGATTTTCCAAATTGTTCAATGGTGCTTGAGCGCCTCGACCCCGCCGACGATCTCGTTGAGCTCCGTGGTGATCTCGGCCTGCCTGGCCTCGTTGGCCTCCCTGGTCAGCCGCTCGACCAGCTCCAGGGCGTTCTCGGTCGCCGCCGTCATCGCCGTGCGCCTGGCCGCCCACTCCGCGGCCGCCGAGTCGAGCATCATGTACCAGATCCTGGAGCGGACGTACTTCTGCAGCATCTCGTCGAGCACCGCCTCGGGCGTGGGATCGAACTCGTAGGGCGCCTTGGGCAGCACGTCCGCGGCCCGGTCCTCGTCCTGCTCCTCCACCTCCTCCAGGACCATCGGCAGGATCCGGTGCACGGTCGTCTGCTGGGTCAGCATCGAGGCGAAATGCGTGTACACCACGTGCACCTCGCCGACCCCGCCGTCCCGCGTGGGCATGTCGAAGGCCTCGATCAGCGTCCGCCCGATCTCCGCGGCCGTCGCGTAATCGGGGTGTCCCGACACCCCGATCCACTTCCCGCGCACCTCCCTGTTGCGGAAGCCGAACCAGTCGACGCCCTTGCGCCCCGTGACGAAGGGGATGATCTCCTTGCCCTGGCCCTCCAGCAGGGTGGCCAGCGCCCGCGCGTGACGGAGCACGTTCTGGTTGTAGGCGCCCGCGAAACCCCTGTCGCTCGTCATCAGCAGCACCGCCACCCGCGAGGTGTCGGGCCGCGTGTTCAGCAGTGCGTGGTTCATCCGCATGCGATGGCTGACCAGCGCCGACACCGCCCGCGAGATCTCCCTGCTGTACGGCTCGGCGTCCATGGCGCGGTCACGCGCCTTGCCCACGCGTGAGGAGGCGATCAGCTCCTGCGCGCGGGTGATCTTCGCCGTCGATCTGACCGACCTGATCCGCTGACGGATCCGGCGTAGTTGCGCACCCAACATAACCCCCCGACGCCACCCGACTACGTCACGTGAGACACCAGCGTAACCGTCGTATCACCCCCTGCCCGTCGTGGCTGGTAGCTGCTGGTAATGTGGCTGCGACCCAACACCCTTTTAACCCCGTCCCGTGAGGCGGGAAAGGCGGTGAGCTTCACCATGTCCGAACCCAGGGCCGTTCTCGAAGGCCCGGACATCCACCGGGCGCTGACCCGCATCGCGCACGAGATCCTCGAGCGCACCAAGGGCGCCGACGGCGTCGTCCTCCTCGGCATCCCCACCCGTGGCGCCACTCTGGCCGGCCGGCTCGCCGAGCGCATCGAGCAGTTCGAGGGCGTGAAGGTCCCCGTCGGCTCGATCGACATCACGATGTACCGCGACGACCTCAGGCTCCGGCCCGCGCGCCCGCTCGGCCGTACCGACCTGCCCGCCGACGGCATCGACGGCAGGCTCGTCGTGCTGGTCGACGACGTGCTCTACTCCGGCCGCTCGGTCCGCGCCGCGCTCGACGCGCTCAACGACCTCGGCAGGCCCACGGCCGTCCAGCTGGCCATCCTGGTCGACAGGGGCCACCGCGAGCTGCCCATCAGGGCCGACTACGTGGGCAAGAACCTCCCGACCGCCAAGAGCGAGAAGGTCAAGGTCTACCTGGAGGAGACCGACGGGCGCGACGCAGTGGAGTTGATCAAGTGAACAGGCATCTCATCTCGGCGGCCGACCTGACCAAGGACGACGCGCTGCTGATCCTCGACACCGCCGAGGAACTGGCCCGCGTCTCGGAACGATCCATCAAGAAGCTCCCGACCCTGCGCGGGCGCACGGTGGTCAACCTCTTCTTCGAGGACTCCACCCGCACCCGCATCTCCTTCGAGGCCGCCGCCAAGCGGCTGTCGGCCGACGTCATCAACTTCTCCGCCAAGGGCTCCAGCGTCTCCAAGGGCGAGTCGCTCAAGGACACCGCGCTGACCCTGGAGGCGATGGGCGCCGACGCCGTCGTCATCCGCCACGGCGCCTCCGGCGCGCCGCACCGCCTGGCCAACTGGGTGCGCGGCAGCGTCGTCAACGCAGGCGACGGCACCCACGAGCACCCCACCCAGGCGCTGCTCGACGCCTTCTCGATGCGCCGCCGCCTCGGCTCGCTCGAAGGGCGCAAGGTCACCATCGTCGGCGACGTCCTGCACAGCAGGGTCGCCCGCTCCAACGTGCTGCTGCTGGCCACGCTGGGCGCCGACGTGACCCTGGTCGCGCCGCCGACGCTGCTGCCGGTCTCCGTCGGCACCTGGCCGTGCGAGGTCTCCTACGACCTCGACGCCGTGCTGCCCAAGTCCGACGTCGTCATGATGCTCCGCGTGCAGAAGGAGCGGATGAACGCCGCCTACTTCCCCAGCGAGCGCGAGTACTCCCGCCGCTACGGGCTCGACCGCGACAGGTTCGCGAAGATGCCCGACGAGGCGATCGTCATGCACCCCGGGCCGATGAACCGGGGCATGGAGATCGCGGCCGAGGTGGCCGACTCGCCGCGCTCGACGATCGTCGAGCAGGTCGCCAACGGCGTGACCATCCGCATGGCCGTCCTGTACCTGCTGCTCGGGGGAGAGATCTGATGCTGATCAAGAACGTTCGCATCCTCGGCGGCGAGCCGGTCGACATCGCCGTCGTCGACGGACTCATCGCGGAGATCCGCCCCGCGGGGTCTGCCCCCGCAGAGGGGGTCGACGGGGTCGTCGACGGGCGCGGCGCGATCGCGCTGCCCGGCCTGGTCGACCTCCACACCCACCTGCGCGAGCCGGGCCGCGAGGACGCCGAGACCGTCCAGACGGGCACCCAGTCGGCCGCGCGCGGCGGCTACACCGCCGTCCACGCCATGGCCAACACCATGCCCGTCGCCGACACGGCGGGCGTCGTCGAGCAGGTCTGGCGCCTCGGCCAGGAGTTCGGCCACTGCGACGTGCAGCCCGTCGGCGCCGTCACCGTCGGCCTGGAGGGCAGGCAGCTGGCCGAGCTCGGCGCGATGGCCGACTCCGCCGCCCGCGTGCGCGTCTTCTCCGACGACGGCAAGTGCGTCGACGACGCCGTGCTGATGCGCAGGGCGCTGGAGTACGTGAAGGCCTTCGACGGCGTCGTCGCCCAGCACGCCCAGGAGCCCAAGCTCACCAAGGACGCCCAGATGAACGAGGGCGTCATCTCCGGCAGGCTCGGCCTGGCGGGCTGGCCCGCGGTCGCCGAGGAGGCGATCATCGCCCGCGACTGCCTGCTGGCCGCCCACGTCGGCTCCCGCCTGCACGTCTGCCACGTCTCCACGGCCGGTTCTGTGGAGATCATCCGGTGGGCCAAGTCCAAGGGCTGGAACGTCACCGCCGAGGTGACCCCCCACCACCTGCTGCTCACCGACGACCTCGTCGAGGAGTCGCCCAACGGCGCCTACAACCCCATCTACAAGGTCAACCCGCCGCTGCGCACCGCGCACGACGTCCAGGCGCTGCGCGCCGCCCTGGCCGACGGCACGATCGACGTCGTGGCCACCGACCACGCGCCGCACCCCGTCGAGGACAAGGAGACCGAGTGGGCCGCGGCGGCCATGGGCATGGTCGGCCTGGAGACCGCGCTCAGCGTCGTCCAGGAGGCCATGGTCGACACCGGGCTGCTCGACTGGGCGGGCGTGGCCGAGCGCATGTCCGTCGCCCCGGCGCGCATCGGCCGCCTCTCGGGCCACGGGCGACCGCTCGAGGTCGGCGCACCGGCCAACATCGTGCTCTACGACCCGTCCTCGCGCACCGAGGTGGACCCCTCCTCCTTCGCCTCCAAGAGCCGCAACACCCCCTACGAGGGCATGACCCTTCCCGGACGGGTGCTGGCGACGTTCCTGCGCGGCAAGCCAACCGTTCTCGAAGGGAAGGTCACGTGACCGAGCGTCGCGAGGGACACCATATGCACAGCAGTAACGCCGTTCTCGTGCTGGAAGACGGCCGTGTCTTCCACGGGCGCACCTACGGCGCGCAGGGCGAGACGTTCGGGGAGATGGTCTTCAACACCGGCATGACCGGCTACCAGGAGACCCTCACCGACCCGTCCTACCACCGCCAGATCGTCGCGATGACCGCCCCGCACATCGGCAACACGGGCGTCAACGACGAGGACCCCGAGTCCTCGCGCGTCTGGGTCGCGGGCTACGTCGTGCGCGAGCCGTCCCGCGTGGTCTCCAACTGGCGGGCCACCCGCTCCCTCGACGACTACCTCAAGGAGCAGGGGGTCGTCGGCATCGCGATCTCCGGCACCCGGGCGCTGACCCGCCACCTGCGCGAGCGCGGCGCGATGCGCGCGGGCATCTTCAGCGCGCCGTCGCAGCCGGTGGAGGCCCTGGTCGAGCGCGTACGGCAGCAGCCCCTCATGGAGGGCGCCGACCTGGCCGCCGAGGTGGCCACGGCCGAGCCGTACGTGGTCGAGGCCATCGGCGGCAAGCGCTTCACCGTCGCGGCCGTCGACCTCGGCATCAAGGGCATGACGCCGCACCGCATGGCCGAGCGCGGCTGCGAGGTGCACGTCCTGCCCGCCACGGCGACCTTCGAGGACATCCAGGCGATCGGTCCCGACGGCGTCTTCTTCTCCAACGGCCCCGGCGACCCGGCCACGGCCGACGTCACCACCCTGCGCAGGGTGCTGGAGGCGGGCATCCCGTTCTTCGGCATCTGCTTCGGCAACCAGCTGTTCGGCAGGGCGCTGGGCCTTTCGACCTACAAGCTCCGCTACGGCCACCGCGGCGTCAACCAGCCGGTCCAGGACGTGCGCACCGGCAAGGTGGAGATCTCGGCGCACAACCACGGCTTCGCCGTCCAGGCGCCGCTCGACGGGCCCTTCGACACGCCGTACGGGCCCGCCGAGGTCAGCCACGTCAACCTCAACGACCGCTGCGTGGAGGGCCTGCGCCTGCTCGACGGGCGCGCCTTCAGCGTGCAGTACCACCCGGAGGCCGCCGCCGGCCCCCACGACGCCGCCTACCTGTTCGACGAGTTCTGTTCGTTGATGGCGGCGTCGTGAAAGCACGACGCCGCGCAGCGCGCACTCAACCCATGTTCGACGAGTTCTGTGAGGTCATGAGCCGTGCCCAAGCGTGAGGACATCCGGTCCATCCTGGTCATCGGCTCGGGACCGATCGTCATCGGGCAGGCGTGCGAGTTCGACTATTCGGGTACCCAGGCCTGCCGCGTGCTGCGCGCCGAGGGCTTCAGGGTGATCCTGGTCAACAGCAACCCCGCCACGATCATGACGGACCCCGAGTTCGCCGACGCCACCTACGTCGAGCCGATCACCCCCGAGTTCGTCGAGAAGATCATCGCCAAGGAGCGGCCCGACGCGCTGCTGCCCACCCTGGGCGGGCAGACGGCGCTCAACACCGCGGTCGCCCTGCACGAGGCCGGCGTCCTCGAGCGCTACGAGGTCGAGCTGATCGGCGCCGACTTCGACGCCATCCAGGCGGGCGAGAACCGCGAGCGGTTCAAGGAGATCGTCGCCAAGGTCGCCCGCGAGCACGGCCTCAACGCCGAGTCCGCCAAGTCGGTCATCTGCCACAGCATGGACGAGTGCCTGGCCGCCGCCGGGGAGCTCGGCTACCCGCTGGTCGTGCGCCCCTCCTTCACCATGGGCGGCGTCGGCTCGGGCTTCGCCTACGGCGAGGCCGACCTGCGCCGCATCGCCGGCGCGGGCCTCGACGCCAGCCCGACCACCGAGGTGCTCCTCGAGGAGTCGATCCTCGGGTGGAAGGAGTACGAGCTCGAGGTCATGCGCGACAAGGCCGACAACGTCGTCATCGTGTGCTCCATCGAGAACATCGACCCGATGGGCGTCCACACCGGCGACAGCGTCACCGTGGCCCCGGCGCTGACCCTGACCGACCGCGAGTACCAGAACATGCGTGACGTCGCGATCGCGGTCATCCGCGAGGTGGGCGTCGACACCGGTGGCTGCAACATCCAGTTCGCGGTCAACCCGCGCACCGGCCGCATGATCGTCATCGAGATGAACCCGCGCGTGTCGCGGTCGTCGGCGCTGGCCTCCAAGGCGACGGGCTTCCCGATCGCCAAGATCGCCGCCAAGCTGGCGATCGGCTACACGCTCGACGAGATCCCCAACGACATCACCAAGGAGACCCCGGCCTCCTTCGAGCCGACCCTCGACTACATCGTGGTCAAGGTGCCGAGGTTCGCCTTCGAGAAGTTCCGCGGCGCCGACCAGACACTCACCACGCACATGAAGTCGGTGGGCGAGGCCATGGCGATCGGCCGCTCCTTCCCCGAGGCGCTGCAGAAGGCGCTGCGCTCGCTGGAGAAGAAGGGCTCGTCGTTCTCCTGGGCCGGCCACCTCGCCTCGAAGCAGGAGCTGCTCGACGACTGCCGCACGCCCCACGACGGCAGGCTGCGCACCATGCAGCAGGCCATCAGGGCGGGCGCGACGGCCGAGGAGCTGTTCGAGGCCACCAACGTCGACCCGTGGTTCATCGACCAGCTCATGCTGCTGGACGAGGAGGCCCGCGCCCTCGCCGAGGCCCCCGAGCTGTCCAGGCAGGTGCTGGAGCAGGCCAAGCACCACGGCTTCTCCGACGCCCAGATCGGCGAGATCCGCGGCATGGACGAGTCGCGCGTGCGCGACCTGCGCCACGCCCTCGGCCTGCGCCCGGTCTACAACACCGTCGACACCTGCGCCGCCGAGTTCGCCGCCAGGACGCCCTACCTCTACTCGACCTACGACGAGGAGAACGAGGTCCCCTACGGCGAGCGGCCCAAGGTCCTCATCCTGGGCAGCGGGCCCAACCGCATCGGCCAGGGCATCGAGTTCGACTACGCGTGCGTGCACGCCTCCTTCGAGCTGTCCAGGGCCGGGTTCGAGACCGTCATGGTCAACTGCAACCCCGAGACCGTCTCGACCGACTACGACACCTCCGACCGGCTCTACTTCGAGCCGCTCACGCTGGAGGACGTCCTCGAGGTCGTCCACGCCGAGCAGCAGACCGGCCCGGTGGCCGGCGTGATCGTCCAGCTCGGCGGCCAGACGCCGCTGGGCCTGGCGCAGGCGCTGAAGGACGCGGGCGTGCCCGTCGTCGGCACCTCGCCGGAGTCGATCCACCTGGCCGAGGAGCGCGGCGCCTTCGGTCGCGTGCTGGCCGAGGCGGGGCTGCCCGCCCCCAAGCACGGCACCGCGCTGACCGTCGCCGAGGCGCTGGAGATCGCCGAGGAGATCGGCTACCCGGTGCTCGTGCGGCCGTCCTACGTGCTGGGCGGCGCCGGCATGGCCATCGTCTACGACGACGAGACGCTCAGCACCTACATGGCGGCCCAGGAGGGCGGCCACCCCGTGCTGATCGACAAGTTCCTCGACGAGGCCATCGAGATCGACGTCGACGCGCTGTTCGACGGCGAGGAGCTCTACCTCGGCGGCGTCATGGAGCACATCGAGGAGGCCGGGATCCACTCGGGCGACTCGGCGTGCGCGCTGCCGCCCATCACGCTCGGCGGCAACGACATCAAGCGCATCCGCGCCGCCACCGAGGGCATCGCCAGGGGCGTCGGCGTCCGCGGCCTGCTCAACGTGCAGTACGCCATGTCGGCGGGCGTCCTGTACGTCCTGGAGGCCAACCCGCGCGCCAGCCGTACCGTGCCGTTCGTCTCCAAGGCGACGGCGGTGCCGCTGGCGAAGGCGGCGGCCCGCGTCATGATGGGCGCGACCGTCGCCGAGCTGCGGGCCGAGGGCATGCTGCCCGAGCACGGCGACGGCGGCACGCTGCCGCTCGACGCCTCCATCGCGGTCAAGGAGGCCGTGCTCCCGTTCAACCGCTTCCGCGGCGTCGACACCGTGCTCGGCCCCGAGATGCGCTCGACGGGCGAGGTCATGGGCATCGACGAGTTCTTCGGCATCGCCTACGCCAAGTCGCAGGCCGGAGCCTACGGCGAGCTGCCCACCAAGGGCCGCGCGTTCGTCTCCGTCGCCAACAGGGACAAGCGCTCGATGATCTTCCCGGTGCGTGCCCTCGCCGACCTCGGCTTCGAGATTCTGGCCACGGAGGGCACCGCCGAGGTGCTGCGCCGTAACGGAGTCCATGCCAAGATCGTGCGAAAGCAGAGCGAGGGGACGGGACCCGACGGTGAGCCGACGATCGTGCAGCGCATCCTGGACGGTGAGGTGGACCTGATCGTCAACACGCCGTTCGGCAGCCCCGGGCAGTCGGGGCCGCGCCTCGACGGCTACGACATCCGCACCGCCGCCGTGCTGCGCGGCATCCCGTGCATCACGACGGTCCAGGGGCTCGCCGCGGCCGCCGCGGGCATCCAGGCCAACGTGCGGGGCGATGTGGGCGTACGGTCCCTTCAGGAACACGCACGAGCCCTGCGGGGGTGATCAGGTCTGGCCGGGACTCCGGTGCAGGTGACTGGCACGGTGCTGACCACGCGCCGGGTCGACGCCTACCATGCGCTGACCGTGGTGGCGCCCGGCGTCGCCGAGCGGTTCCGTCCCGGCCACTTCGTCTCGGTCGCCGTCGGGGGGCCGCGCACCTCGATGGTGACCAGACGCGCGCTGTCCATCCACGACGTCAGCCCCGACTACGGCGGCACGGTGGAGCTCGTCTTCACCGCCACCGGCCCCGGCACGTCGTGGCTGGCCGAGCGGCGCGCCCGTGACACGCTCGACCTGGTGGGGCCGCTGGGGCGGCCCTTTCCGCTGCCCCGCGACCCCGCCGTCTGCGTGCTGGTCGGCGACGAGTACGGCGCGGCGCCGCTGTTCCCGCTGGCCGACGCGCTGATGGAACGCGGCTGCCGCATCGACTTCGTGCTCGGCGCGGCCTCGGCCGACCGGGTGTTCGGCGCGATGCGGGCCCGCAGGATGGCCGAGACCACCACCCTCACCACCGAGGACGGCTCGCTGGGCCTGCGCGGCAAGGTGACCGACGTGCTGCCGTCCGTGATCGCCGACACGCGCGCCGACGCCATCTACGCCTGCGGGCCGATGGCGACGCTGCGCCAGGTCACCGCGGTCGCCATCGAGTTCGACATCCCCGTCCAGGTGGCGGTCGAGGAGGCCATGGCCTGCGGCATCGGGATCTGCATGACCTGCGTCCTGCCCGTCATCGGTGACGACGGCGCCACCAGGATGGTGCGCGCCTGCGCGGAGGGTCCTGTGTTCAGAGGCGAACGCGTGCGGTTCGAGGACGTGGGAACGATCCCGTTCGACGCGCTCGGCGCCCCCGGCGGTGGAGCGCGTCATGTCGGTTGACATGCGGACCTTCCTGGCCCACGTCGAGCTCGCCAACCCGGTCACGACCGCGGCGGGCTGCGCGGGCTCGGGCAGGGAGCTGGCCCAGTTCTTCGACCTGCACCGTCTCGGCGCGCTGGTCACCCGGTCGATCACGATGGCCCCGCGGGCGGGCAGGCCCACCCCGCGGATGGCCGAGACGCCCTCGGGCATGCTCAACGCCGTGGGCCTGCAGGGGCCGGGCATCGACGCCTTCCTCGAACGCGAGCTGCCGTGGCTGGCCCAGCGCGGCATCAAGACCGTCGTCTCGATCGGCGGCGGCACCGTGGCCGAGTACGCGGCGCTGGCCCGCCGGCTCACCGACGCGCCCGGCGTGACCGCGATCGAGGTCAACCTCGCCTGTCCCAACATCGAGGACCGCGGCCGGGTCTTCGCCCGCGACGGCGGCGCCGCCGCCGAGGTGATCGCCTCGGTGCGCTCGGTCATGCGCTACGACGTGCCGGTGGTGGCCAAGCTCTCGCCGGACGTGGCCGACGTCGTTGCGGTCGCCCGCGCCTGCGTCGACGCGGGGGCCGACGCGCTCTCCATGATCAACAACCCGCTCGGCATGGCCATCGACATCGACGCGCTCAAGCCGTCCCTCGCCGCCGGCACCGGAGGGCTGTCCGGGCCGGCGATCCTGCCGCTCGCCGTACGGTGCGTGTGGCAGGTCCACGCCGCCATCCCCGGCGTGCCCATCATCGGCGTCGGCGGCGTGGCCAGCGGCCACGACGCCCTCCAGCTCGTCCTCGCAGGCGCCTGCGTGGTCGGGGTGGGCACGGCGCTGTTCCACGACCCCTACGCCTGCCTGCGCATCGAGCGCGAGCTCGAGGAGCTGCTGGCGGCCAGGGGATTCCACCGCCTGGCCGACGCCGTCGGCCTGGCACACCGGCCACCGGGCAGCGCCGCCCGGCACCTGCTCGTCGACTCCGAGGAGAGTTCGCTGTGACGCCCGCACCCATCGCCGTCGCCCTGGACGCACCAGACCTGGAGACCGCGGCCCGCTGGGCTTCGCTGGTGACCCCCCATGTCAGCACCGTCAAGGTGGGCCTCGAGCTCTACCTGCGCTACGGACCCGACGTGATCGCCTCGGTGCAGGGGGCCAGTGGCGTACGGGTCTTCCTCGACCTCAAGCTCCACGACATCCCCAACACCGTGGCCGGGGCCACAAGGGCCGTGGCGCGGCTCAAGCCCGCCATCCTGACCGTGCACGCCGCCGGCGGTCCCGCGATGATCCAGGCGGCCGTGGAGGCCGCTCCGCACACCGAGATCGCGGCGGTCACCGTGCTCACCTCGCTGTCGGCCGCGGACCTCGCCGCGATCGGGATCGCCGGCTCGCCCGAGGACGCGGTGCGCCGCCTGTCGGTGATGGCGGTGGAGGCGGGCGCCAAGGCGCTGGTGTGCTCGCCGCACGAGGTCGCCGGCGTGCGCGCGGCCGTGGGGCCGGACATCACGCTGATCACCCCGGGTGTACGGCCCGCCGGCGCCGACAGCCAGGACCAGGCGCGGGTGGCCACGCCCGAGCAGGCGCTGGCCGACGGTGCCGACCTGCTCGTCATCGGCCGCCCGATCACCGGCTCGGCCGACCCCGGCGCCACGGCGGCCTCGATCGCCGCGTCGCTCCGACGGTCATGATCATCTCTGGAACGGCCGCCTGGGTCAAGTCCACGTCCGCCCCGTCCGTCACATCGCTCGCAGAAGGCTCTTCCGGCCCTGCCGTCGCCTCCGTCCCGACAGTCTGGCCGGCCGCGTCCTGACGCGACCCTTCACCGGGCGATCGACGCGAGGGGCGCGAGGTGTCCGAAACCCCGGCAGGGCCGCCGAATCGGGTCTTCGGCTGTCCGTAAAGGACGGGTCAGGAAGGGGTGTCGGGACCGGTTTCTGTGATCATGATCGCATTCGCGGCGACCCGGTTGACGAACGCTGAAAAGCGCGAAGTAGGGGCATTT
This sequence comes from Nonomuraea sp. NPDC004354, assembly GCF_053602555.1. NCBI lineage: Bacteria > Bacillati > Actinomycetota > Actinomycetes > Streptosporangiales > Streptosporangiaceae > Nonomuraea > Nonomuraea sp. NPDC004354. Next base: position 1,194,349 of record NZ_JBSGDV010000001.1, read on the forward strand.
TGATCAGCACAGTGTAGCGGTGTGACTTCACAGAGTGAAGAAGTGGACTTTATGGTGAGAGAAACGGCGCTTGACGTTGCTAACGACGTCTTGACCAGCTAGTTTCCCTTGCCGTCCGAGTACATCGCAAAGAAATTCGAGGTGACCCGGCGTGGCTCTTCCTCCCCTGACCCCTGAGCAGCGCGCCGCAGCCCTTGAGAAGGCTGCCAAGGCCCGTAAAGAGCGTGCCGAGGTCAAGAACCGTCTCAAGCACGGCGCGGTTTCTCTGGCTGAGGTGCTCAAGGATGGGCAGACCGACGACGTCATCGGCAAGATGAAGGTGTCGGCTCTGTTGGAGTCGCTCCCCGGCGTGGGCAAGGTCCGCGCCAAGCAGTTGATGGAGCGGCACGCTATCGCCGAGTCCCGCCGCGTGCGGGGTCTCGGCGCGAACCAGAGGGCTGCCCTCGAGCGCGAGTTCGGTGGCAACGAGGGCTAACCTCGGTACCACACGAAATCGCGGGTTCGACGGGGGTACGAGGTGACCGACAGGTCCTGGTCCGAAGGTGAAGGCACGGATCGTGGAGGTTTCGTTCCCCCAGGTGGCGGCGCGCGCCAGCGCGGCGCCACCAGGCGGCTGACGGTCCTTTCCGGGCCGTCAGGCGTCGGCAAGTCCACGGTCGTCGCCGAGCTCCGGCGGGCACACCCCGAGGTGTGGCTGTCGGTCTCGGTGACTACCAGGAAGCCCCGCCCCGGCGAGACCCACGGGGTGGAGTACTTCTTCGCCGACAACGACGAGTTCGACCGGCTCATCGCGGCCGGCGAGCTGCTGGAGTGGGCCGAGTTCGCGGGCAACAGGTACGGCACGCCGAGAAAGGCCGTCCTCGACAAGATCGCGGTGGGTGTGCCCACCCTGCTGGAGATCGACCTCCAGGGCGCCCGGCAGGTGCGTGAGAGCATGCCGGAGGCGCTGCTGGTCTTCCTGGCCCCCCCGACGTGGGAGGAGCTGGAGAAGCGGCTGCGGGGACGCGGCACCGAACCCGAGGACGTCATCGCCCGCCGCCTGGAGGCCGGACGGATCGAGATGGCGGCCGAGAAGGAGTTCGATACCACGCTGGTGAACACGAACGTCCAGGACGTATGCCACAGGCTGATAGCCTTGATGACCGCATAGCATTCCGACGAGAGGTCTGACAACGTGGCAGGCATTGCCCCGACGGCCGAGGGCATCACCAACCCCTCGATCGACTCGCTGCTCGACATCGTCGACAGCAAGTACTCGCTGGTCATCATGGGTGCCAAGCGCGCCCGCCAGATCAACGCCTACTACTCCCAGCTCGGCGAGGGCCTGCTGGAGTACGTCGGCCCCCTGGTCGAGACCCACGCGCAGGAGAAGCCCCTGTCGATCGCGCTTCGCGAGGTCTCCGAGGGTCTCCTCAACGCCGAGCCCATCGAAGGCGCGGTCTGACCCTTCCATGAGGGTCGTCCTTGGCGTCAGCGCGGGCATCGCCGCCTACAAGGCTTGCGAGCTGCTGCGCCTGTTCACCGAGTCGGGCCACGAGGTGCGGGTCGTGCCGACCCGCGACGCGCTGCGGTTCGTGGGCGAGCCCACGTGGGCGGCGCTGTCCGGGCACCCGGTGACCACCGACGTGTGGGACGGCGTGCACGAGGTGCCCCACGTACGGCTCGGCCAGCAGGCCGACCTCGTCGTGGTCGCGCCGGCGACCGCCGACGTCCTGGCCAGGGCCGCCCACGGCCTGGCGGGCGACCTGCTCACCAACACGCTGCTCACCGCCCGGTGTCCCGTGGTGTTCGCACCCGCGATGCACACCGAGATGTGGGAGCACCCGGCGACCCGGGCCAACGTCGCCGTCCTGCGCGAGCGGGGGGCCATCGTCATCGACCCCGCCGTCGGCCGCCTCACCGGCGCCGACACCGGTCCCGGCCGGCTGCCCGATCCCGCGGAGATCTTCGAGATCTGTCGCCGCGTCATGGCCGGCCGTCCACGCGACCTGGCGGGACGCAAGGTCGTCATCTCGGCCGGCGGCACCCGCGAGGCCCTCGACCCCGTCCGCTACCTCGGCAACCGCTCCTCCGGGCGGCAGGGATACGCGCTGGCCCGCACGGCGGTCGCGCGCGGCGCCGAGGTGACGCTCGTCGCGGCCAACGTCTCGCTCGGCGACCCGGCGGGCGCCAAGGTCGTCAGGGTCGAGTCGGCGATCGAGCTGCGTGACGCCGTGCTGTCGGCCGTGGCCGACGCCGACGCGGTCGTCATGGCGGCGGCCGTGGCCGACTTCAGGCCCGCCGTGCGCCACGACTCCAAGATCAAGAAAACGTCGGCCGAGCCCGAGCCGATCGACCTGGTCAAGAACCCCGACATCCTCGCCGAGCTGGGCGAGCGGCGGCGCGCGGCCGGGCCCGGCGCGGGGCCCGCGGTGATCGCCGGGTTCGCGGCCGAGACCGACGACGTGCTGGCCAACGGCAAGGCCAAGCTCGCCCGCAAGGGATGCGACCTGCTGGTGGTCAACCAGGTGGGCGAGGGGCTGGCCTTCGGCACGCCCGACAACGCCGCGGTCATCCTGGCCGCCGACGGGTCCCAGGTCGAGGTCGGGCGCGGGCCCAAGGAGGACCTGGCCGACGCCGTATGGGACCTGATCGCCGCCCGCCTCTCCTGACCCGCCGCCCGCTTGATAGGGACGGCACGCGCGCTCGGGTGTGACCCTGTGAGGGTGACGGCACCCGCGGCGCTTCGCCACGTCCCCGCGCCCGGATCCGGCCCGCGGTAGCCTCACGCTCACACGCGGGTGTGGTGGCGCTCCGCCGGGCTCGCCACCCCCGCCCAGCTCCATGGCCAAGCGCGCCGGGACCCCGGGGCGGGCGCGCCGGATCCCGGGGTTCCTGGGCGCTCGAATCCCGTGGTTCTTGCGCGCTCGAAGCCGGGCGTCCCTGCGCGCTTGAGTTCCCGGCGTCCCTGCATGCTTGAGTCCCGGGCGTCCCTGCGTGCTTGGGCTCCCGGGCGTCCCTGCGTGCTTCAGCCCCGGGCGTCCCTGTCTGCTTGACCCCCTGGCGTCCCCGCGTGCCCGAAGCGGCTCCGGCGGCCCGTGACCGCCGCGTTTCGAAGGAGGGCCGGGCTCGCCGCTGCCCCGGGTGGCGCGCGTGGCCCCGCCGGGCCGTACAGCGAGACCGGCGCGGGGCCGCTGCTCCCTCGGCGCGCTTGGCCCCCGGGGCGCTGACCTTCGGGAAGCGACATGGGCGGTTACCTGATCACCTGTTGCGGCGTCCCCCGCCGCCTGCCAATACTGAGGGTCGGCGAGGGGGGATGGGATGCCGGTGACGTCGGCTGTCAGGGATCGCTGCAGGGCTCTGCTGCGCCAGGGGGAGGAGATCCGCTATGTCTTCCCCGCGCTCTCGATAGGCCCGCCCGGCGTCGCCAACTTCCTCATCGTCGTCACCGACCAGTCGGTGTCCGTCCTGGCCACCAGGACGCTGAGGAACGACCGGCCGGTGTCGCTCTACGCCGCCTTCCCCCGTGCCACCAGGCTCGGGCCGATCACGATGGCGCCCAGCCCGGTCATCCAGGTGGGCCAGATGTTCTTCGAGTTCGAGGAGGAGTACGCCGCGGTCGTCGCCGCGGCCGACGCCGAGGTGTTCGAACCCGACACCCTGCCCCACGATCCGCTTCCCTACCTATGACAAGCGGCAGAATGGGAGCAGTTTCGCGGCACACGGGCATGTCGGGCTACACTTCGGCGATGGCCCCGGCGTGCCCTGCCCGCCCGAGCCACACCACCGTCAGCAGCCGCTGCATGAGGAGCCACTGAGTTGTCACGTCGCCTGTTCACCTCCGAGTCGGTCACCGAAGGCCACCCGGACAAGATCGCCGACCAGATCAGTGACGCGATTCTCGACGCCATGCTCAAGGACGACCCCAGGTCCCGGGTCGCCGTCGAGACGCTGATCACTACCGGCCAGGTCCACGTCGCAGGCGAGGTGACGACCGAGACCTACGTCGACATCGCCGGCGTCATCCGCGAGAAGATCCTCGAGATCGGGTACGACGCCTCCCACAAGGGCTTCGACGGCGCCTCCTGCGGTGTGTCGGCCTCCATCGGCGCCCAGTCGCCCGACATCGCCCAGGGTGTCGACGACGCCTACGAGCACCGTGTCGAGGGCGATGTCGACGAGCTCGACCGTCAGGGTGCCGGCGACCAGGGTCTGATGTTCGGCTACGCCTGCCGCGAGACGCCCGAGCTGATGCCGCTGCCGATCACGCTCGCGCACAGGCTCGCCCGCCGCCTGTCCGAGGTGCGCAAGTCCGGCCTGGTGCCCTACCTGCGTCCCGACGGCAAGACCCAGGTCACGATCGAGTACGACGGCGACAAGCCGGTCCGTCTCGACACGGTCGTGGTCTCCACGCAGCACGCGGCGGAGATCGACCTCAAGGAGATGCTGACGCCCGACATCAAGGAGCACGTGGTCGACTACGTGCTCGCCGGGATCGACATCGACACCGAGGGCTACCGGCTGCTGGTCAACCCGACCGGCAGGTTCGAGATCGGCGGCCCCATGGGCGACGCCGGACTGACCGGCCGCAAGATCATCGTCGACACGTACGGCGGCATGGCCCGCCACGGCGGCGGCGCCTTCTCCGGCAAGGACCCGTCCAAGGTCGACCGCTCGGCCGCCTACGCCATGCGCTGGGTCGCCAAGAACATCGTCGCCGCCGGCCTGGCCGACCGGGCCGAGGTCCAGGTCGCCTACGCCATCGGCAAGGCGGAGCCGGTGGGCGTCTTCGTCGAGACGTTCGGCACCGAGAAGGTCCCCGTGGAGAAGATCCAGGAGGCCGTGACCCAGGTGTTCGACCTGCGTCCCGCCGCGATCATCCGCGACCTCGACCTGCTGCGCCCGATCTACTCCGAGACCGCCGCCTACGGCCACTTCGGCCGTGAGGGCTTCTCGTGGGAGTCGACCGACCGCGCCGCCTCCCTCCGCCAGGCCGCCGGCCTCTGACGGACGCCCGCTTCCGGGCCGCCGGTCTTCCGGCCCCGGACGCGGTCGTTCCTCGCGCCGCGGGTCCGCCGGTCGCGGACCCGCCTTCGCGGTGCGGGGCGTGGGCTCCTCTGGCCGGGCGTGCCATCGCGTGGTGGCGCCGTCCAGTGCGTCGCGGGGCGTCCTCCGATGATCGGACCGTCTCGCGTCACGGCGCGCCGTCTTGGACCGTCTGGCGTCATGGGTGTCGGTCCCGGATCGGATCGTCTGGCGTCATGGGTTCCGGTTCCGGATGGGATCGCCTGACGTCATGGGGTGCCGGTCTCGGGCCGGATCGTGTGGCGTCATGGGTGTCGGTCCCGGATCGGGTGTTTCGCGACAGTGGTGCCGGTCTGAGATCGGAGTGCTTCGCATCACGCGAGGCGCGGCCGTCCAGTGTGCTCTTGCGCCGATGTGACGCGCGAGGGACGTCGATCTCCGGCCGGTCGGCGTTGAGCGTCGACGGGAGGCCGCCGGTCTACACCGGTGGAGCGTGGGGACCGTCGACTCCCGACCGGTCGGTGTTCGTCATCGGGCCGCGGGGACTGTCAGTCTCCGGCGGCCCGTTCGCGTCTCAGCGCCCCGGAGGACAGGGATCGCGCCTGGGCGGCTGGTATCGGCAACCTTGGGGCCGCCGGCTCCCGGTGAGCGGCTGTCGGGTCGCTTGAGGTCGCCGACTCGTGGTCAGGCCGGTCGTCGGTTCGCTTGGGGCCGGTGGTTCGTCAGAGCGGCTGTCGGGTTGGTTGAGGCCGGTGGTTCGCCAGAGCGACCGTCGGTTCGCTTGAGGCCGGTGGTTCGTTGGGTTCGCTTGAGGCGGTGGTTCGTCGGAGCGGCCGTCGGGTCGCTTGGTGCGGCCTCCGGGGCGGTCGGTCCCCGACGGGGAGTAGCGGTGGGCACCGTGGGTCTTCCACGGCCGGTATCCGGCACGACCACGTGCGGCTCGGGTTGTTCTCCTGATGATGCCGCACTCCAGCAGGGGTGCGGTCGCGTCGTCGCAGGGCGGGTTCCGCGTCCGGCGCGAGCCGACCGGCGGGTGCGCCGCATCTGGTAGACGTAGTCTGTGACCGACTCCGACGACGCCCTTCTGCCCCTCGAGGCTGTACGACCCGCGGAGTCGGCCAAGCGCGACCTGGGCGCCCCTGTGGCGGCCGCTGAGCTTCCCGTGGCCAGGGTGGTGGTCGACAGCCCGCTGCCGCATCTCGACAGGCCGTTCGACTATCTGGTGCCCGAGACGATGGATCGTGACGCCGTGCCCGGGGTGCGGGTGCGGGTGCGGTTCGCCGGCAAGCTGGTCGACGGGTTCCTGGTGGAGCGCCTGGCGGGCAGCGAGCACGAGGGGCGGCTGATGGCGCTCGAACGCGTCGTGTCGCCCGAGCCGGTGCTCACGCCCGAGATCGCCGGGCTGGCGCGCGGCGTCGCCGACCGCTACGCGGGGACGATGGCCGACGTGCTGCGCCTCGCGATCCCGCCCCGGCACGCTCGCGTGGAGTCCGAGCCCGCGGCGCCTGCCGTCCGGGGGCGGAAGGCCGATCTGGCCGCTCCAGCGGCGGCCACGCCGACCGGCTCCGCAACCCCGGGAACCGACGACCTCGGGGGCCCGGCGGGGGCCATGACGGCCGGTGCCGCCACTCCGGCGGCCGGCGACCTCGGCAGCCCGGCGGCGGCCACGATGACCGGCCCTGCGACCCCGGCAGGCGACGACCTCGGCGCCAAGGCGGCGGCCCCAGGAGGCGGCCTCGCCGCCCCTGCCGGAGGTACGGCGAGCGAACCCCTCGACCCCGCCACGGCCACGCCCGGCGGCCCCGTCGACCCGGTTGGGACCATGGCGAACGGCCCCGTCACGCCGGCGCGGGAGGCGGCGAGCGACTCCGCCTACCCCGCCACGGCGAGCGACTCCGTCGTCTCCGCCAAGGCGAGCGGTCCCGTCATGCCGGTCAGGGGCGCGGCCGGCGGTCCCGCCGTTGCGGCGAAGGAGCCGCCAGCGGACCAAGGCGCCGGAGGCGACGCGACGCGGGACGATCCCACCAGCGGGAACCACCCGGATCGCCCATCCGGCACCGGGGCGGGAAACGGGAGCGCCTGGGATCCGTACCCCATGGGCGCCTCCTTCCTCGACGCCCTCGCCAACGGCAGGTCGCCGCGAGCCGTCTGGAGCGCCCTGCCCGGCGGCGTCGGCTGGACCCGTCCCGTGGCCGAGGCCGTCAGGGCGACGCTGGACGGCGGCAGGGGCGCGGTCGTCGTCGTCCCCGACGGCAAGGACGTCACGCTCGCCGACCAGGCGCTGTCCGACGTGCTCGGCCCCGGCAGGCACGTCGCCCTCACCGCCGACCTCGGTCCCGCCGAGCGCTACCGAAGGTGGCTGCGCGTGCTGCGCGGCCAGGTGAGGGCGGTCGTCGGCACCAGGGCGGCGATGTTCGCCCCGGTGGAGAAGCCTGGCCTGCTGGTCATCTGGGACGACGGCGATGACCTGCACGCCGAGCGGCTGGCCCCCTACCCGCACGCCAGGGAGGTGCTGGCGCTGCGCGCCCACCGGACGGGTGCGGGCATGCTCATCGGCGGTTACTCCCGTACGGCGGAGTCCACCCAGCTCATCGCCGCCGGGTGGGCCAGGCCCATCGTGGCGGGCAGGCAGGCGATCAGGTCGGTCGCGCCGCGCGTACGGCCCGCGGGGGAGGACGGCGAGCTCGCCAAGGACCAGGCGGCGCGCGCCGCCAGGCTGCCCAGCCTCGCCTGGCGGGCCCTGCAGCAAGGGTTGGCCGACGGGCCCGTGCTCGTGCAGGTGCCGCGGCGCGGCTACCTTCCCTCGCTGGCCTGCCGTACGTGCAGGGCGCCGGCCAGATGCGTACACCCGCCGACCCGCGCGACGATCACGGGGGAGCAGCTGTGTCACGGGCCGCTGGCGCTGCGCGGCGGGCACGCGGCGCCGTACTGCCGGTGGTGCGGGCGGATCGCGGGGGACTGGCGCTGTCCCACGTGCGGTGACAGCAGGATCCGCGCCTCGGTGGTGGGCGCCCGGCGCACCGCCGAGGAGCTGGGGCGCGCCTTCCCCTCGGTTCCGGTGAAGACCTCGGGACGCGACGGCGTGCTGGCGACGGTGGGTCCGGGGCGCGCGCTGGTGGTGGCCACGCCGGGCGCCGAGCCCGTGCCTGAGGGCGGCTACGCGGCGGCGGTGCTGCTGGACGGGTGGGCGATGCTGGGCAGGGCCGACCTGCGGGCCGCGGAGGAGGCCGTGCGGCGCTGGATGAACGCCGCCGCGCTGCTGCGGCCGCGGGCCGAGCTGGTGGTGCTGGCCGACGCGGCGATGCCGGCCGTCCAGGCGCTGCTGCGCTGGGACCCGGTCACCCACGCCGAGCGGGAGCTGGCCGAGCGGCGCGAGCTCGGCTTCCCTCCCGCGGTGCGCATGGCGACGCTCACGGGCACGCCGGCGGCGGTCAGGGAGATGCTCGGCGAGGTACGGCTGCCGCCGGAGGCGCAGGTGCTCGGCCCCGTCCCGGTGGAGACGCGGCGCGCCGAGGGCGAGCAGGAGCGCGCGATGATCCGGGTGCCGAGAGCCCTGGGGCAGCAGTTGGCAACGGCGTTGAAAGGGGCGATGGGGGTGCGTGCGGCACGCAAGGCGCAGGAAGTCGTGAGGGTAAGTGTTGACCCTCTCGACCTGATATAGCCCGTTTCCCCGATTCGCGCGGGCGTAGGTAACCCGTTAGCGTCACCCTGTGTCGATCGAATGGGTGAACCGAGCCATCGACGATCTGCGCGCCTGGGGCCGGGCGCACGAAGTCGACGTGGACGCGGACGAGATCCGCCTGCTCTGCGACTACGCCAGCGACTATCTCAACGTGACCCAGCTCGGCGGGTTCACGCCCGCCACGTTCGAAGAGCTGCTGCTGTCCATCTATCCGCGCAAGGTCATCGCGCCGCCGGAGAGCGCGCAGGAGACCGTCGCGGCCTCCGGCACGCTCGTCGACTTCCTGCTCGACCGCGGCGAGATCGCGGCCGGGATCGCGGCGGAGATGCGCGCCAAGCTGGCCGAGATCGAGCCGGAGATGGTCACCGCGCTGGCCGACCCGGCCAACTTCGGCATGGCCAAGAGCCTGTTCAGCGCGATCGGGCCGGAGTCGCTCGAGCAGTCGATCGCCATCCCCGCCGGCGAGCTGTCCGAGCCGCCCGAGCTGGGCGAGGCGCCGTGCGACTGCCCGGCCTGCGCGCCGCTGCCGGCCGTACGGCTGGCGCCACGGCACGAGCTGGTGGCGGCGCTGGAGGAGGTGCCGATCCTGGCCGAGGCCCGGCGGCTGCGCGCCTGGGTGGCCGAGCGGGGCTCCACGCCGACCGTGAAGGGGCGGCTGCGGGTCAAGGACGCCGCGGCGGCGCCCGTGCCGTACCCGCGGCTGTTGTGGGACCTCGGACGGCTGCCGCGCTCCGACGACCCGCTGGAGACGTGGGCGCGCACGGTGGAGTTCCTGCTGGACAAGGACACCGGCGGCCAGGTCACCGGCTCGGCCGAGCTCGACGAGGAGCTCTACGACCTGTTCGACATGCTCTACCGCCTGCAGACCCCGGCGCCGGTGAGCGTCGTCGAGGAGTTCCTGGAGGAGCTGACCGACTACAGCGGGGCCGACGTCGAGACCGCGCTCGACCGGCTGGCCCACTGCGGGCTGCTCGACCGCGCGGGTGACGTCGTCGTCCTCACCCCTCTGGCCGGCTACGGCATGCGCCGCCTCTACCTGGGCCACGGCCTCGACGCGCCCGAGGCCGAGGACCTCGCCGAGGCCGACGCGATGGGCCTGATCGAGGGGCTGCTGTCCGGTGTCCCGACGGAGCTGGCCGAGGACGACATCCAGCGCTGGCTGGCGCGCAGGAGCCCGGCCGAGGCCGCGGGCGAGCTGCTGTCGGCCGCCGGTGGCGCGCCGGCGGTGGCCCGCGGCATCGCGGTCACCATCGTCGACCAGCTCGACTCGGCGGCCGAGAGCGCGGTCAGGGCGTGCCTGGAGGACCAGGAGCTGCGACCGCACGCCATCCACTGGCTGACCGCCCGAGGCCTGCCCGCGCCGCCGCTCACCCAGGAGGAGCTGCTGTGGGTGAGCGTCGACATGCTGGCCCTGGCGATGCCCGCCGCCGAGGAGGACCCGGAGATCTTCGCCGAGAACATCACCGCCTCGGGGCCGCCCGCCCACCTGATCGAGGAGATGTGGCGGGTCGACCATCCCGACGTCGTCGAGGTGCTCGAACTGCTCGGCCGGTCCATCCCCGACGGCACCCTGGCCAAGGCCGCCAGGAAGGCCGCCTTCAAGGCCCGCTCCCGCGCGATCGGTACCTCCATGTGACGGCTGTGCAGTAAGTTTTCTGAGTGGCAAACAACGTCTTCGACCTCACCGAGCTGCGCAAGCCTCCTCAGATCGAGGACAAGCGCGTCGAAGGCCTGGTCTTCCCGCCGGTCGCCCTGGCGTCCGACGCCGACCTGGCCAGAGCCGTGCCGAAGGTGCCGCTGGTCGCCGACGCGCTGCGCCTGACGGCGTGGACGGGCACCCGTCCCGTCACCGAGCACGGCCTGCTGTCCGCGGCCGACGCGGAGGCGGCCGTGGCCGAGCTCGGCCTGGAGGCCTCGCGGCTGCGCCTGCTGTGGGTGGTCGCGGTCAACACCGGCCTGCTGCAGATCATGAGGGGTACGGCCAGCCGTGGCCCGCTCTCGCTCCAGCTACCCGTCGAGGCGACGCTGGAGTTCTGGGACGGCGTGGTGATGGACGTCCTCGACCGCGCCGACGAGGGGCTGACCGGCTCCGCGGTGATCGACGAGCACCTGGCGGAGACGCTGGCCACCGTCTACTCCGTCCGCACCGGGGTGGCCGCCGCCACCCTGGCCAAGGGCATCCTCCACTCCCACGAGGTCGCCTGCGACCCCGGCGCGGCCGAGCTGCGCCACCTGGCGGCCGTCCTGCCCGCCGCGCTCTACGACGCGCTGGCCCTGCTCGAGTACTGCGGACTGGTCGAGCAGACCACCACCGGCCACTTCCGGCTCACCCCGCTCGGGGTGTGGGCGGTCCGCCGTGACCTGCTGCGCGAGGGCCACGACGCGCCGACGGCGGCGGAGGTCGAGGTCTACTCCGACTACGCCGCCGCCGAGCTGGTCGAGGCGATGATCACCGGCGCGGTCACGCCCAGCGTGGTCGCCCACTGGCTGGAGCGCCGCTCGCCCGAGTCGGCCGCGCACGAGCTGGTCCAGGTCGCCGCCACGGGCACGGCGGGCCAGCGCGGCGCGGTCGGCACCGTCCTGGAGGAGCTCGGCCCGGAGGCGGAGCTGCCCGTCCGCAAGGCCCTCGACGAGCCGCTCATGTGGCGCTACGCCGCCTCCTGGCTGCACATCCGCGACCTGCCCGCGCCGCCGCTCACCCCCGACGACCACACCTGGATCGCGATCGACTCGCTGGCCGCGCTCCTCTACGTCGCCGACGCGCCAGGGGCCATGGGCTCCTTCGACGTGCTGGAAGCCGGCGAGGAGCTGGTGCGCATGGTCGGCGAGATGGCCGCGGTCGACCACCCCGACACGGTCGCCGTCCTCGAACTGCTGGCCGACCACCACGGCGACCAGGCGGTGGCCAAGGCGGCGCGGAAGGCGGCGCTGAAGGCCCGCTCGTCGAGGGCGATGCCGATCGGCTAGCCGGGCCGGTGGCAGCGTGGCCGCTGGTCAGTGGCCGTCCGGAAGACGATTCCCTGACCGCGCCTTTCTCACCGGTAAACTGGGGTGATCCCATCTATGCGAAACGGAGTACCCCTTGTCCATTCAGTCGATCCGGCTGTTCGGTGACCCGGTGCTGCGCACCCCGGCGGCCCCGGTCGTCGACTTCGACAAGGAGCTGCGCAAGCTGGTCAAGGACCTCACCGACACGATGATGGACGCGCCAGGCGCGGGTCTCGCCGCCCCGCAGATCGGCGTCGGCCTGCGCGTGTTCACCTACTACATCGACGACCAGCTCGGGCATCTGGTCAACCCCGACCTCGATCTGTCGTCGGAGCTCGACGAGGAGGGTGAGGAGGGCTGCCTGTCCTTCCCCGGGCTGTCGTTCCCGACGCCGCGCGCCATCCGCGCGGTCGCCAAGGGCTTCAACATGCACGGCGAGCCCGTCGTACTGGAGGGCACCGACCTGATGGCCAGGTGCTTCCAGCACGAGACCGACCACCTCGACGGCATCCTGTTCATCGACCGGATGGACCCCAAGCAGCGCAAGCTGGCGATGAAGGAGATCCGCGAGGCGGAGTGGAGCGGGCTGCAGGCGCCCACCGTCAAGTTCTCACCCCACGCCACGGGCGGGAGGGCTCTCTGACGATGCGCCTGGTCTTCGCCGGCACACCCGAGACCGCGCTGCCCTCGCTGCGCGCCCTGATCGACTCGCCGCGCCACGAGGTGGTGGCCGTGATCACCCGCCCGGACGCCCCCGCGGGCCGCGGGCGCGCGCTGCACCCCAGTCCCGTGGCCGAGCTGGCCGCCGCCGAGGGCATCGAGGTGCTGCGTCCGGCCAAGGCCGGCGATCCTGAGTTCCTCGACCAGCTGCGGGAGCTGGCGCCGGACTGCTGCCCGGTAGTCGCCTACGGCGCGCTGCTGCCGCAGGCCGCGCTCGACATCCCTCGTCACGGCTGGATCAACCTGCACTTCTCGCTGCTTCCCGCATGGCGGGGCGCGGCTCCGGTGCAGCACGCCGTCCTGCACGGCGACGAGATCACCGGCGCGGCCACCTTCCAGATCGTGAAGGAGCTCGACGCGGGCCCCGTCTACGGGGTGGTCACCGAGGAGGTCAAGGCCACCGACACCAGCGGCGAGCTGCTGGCCAGGCTGGCCGTCTCGGGTGCGGGTCTGCTGGCCGCGACCCTCGACGGGGTCGAGGACGGCACGCTCGAAGCCAGACCCCAGCCGCTCGACGGGGTGTCGATCGCGCCGAAGATCTCCGTGGACGACGCGCGGATCGACTGGAACGCGTCCGCGATGCGCGTCGACCGGCTGGTGCGCGCCTGCACGCCCAACCCCGGAGCGTGGACCACGTTCCGTGACCAGCGGGTCAAGATCGGCCCCGTACGGCCCGCCGCCTCGGCCGACCGGCTGGCCCCAGGCGAGCTCGTGGTGGGCAAGAACACCGTGCTCGTCGGCACCGGCACCCACCCGGTGGAGCTGGGCGAGGTGCAGCCGCAGGGCAAGCGGCTCATGACGGCGGGGGAGTGGGCGCGCGGGGTGCGCGCCACGGCGGCGGATCGGCTGGCGTGATGGCGGATCGAGGGGCGGCTTCCGGCGGCGGTGGTCCGCGTCGCGGGGGTTCTTCGGGCGGCCGGAGGCCTTCGGGCGGTCCGGGTGGTGCGGGACGGCGCGGCGGGCGGCCACCGGCCCGTGACGAGGCCCGCAACGCCGCCTACGACCTGCTGAGAGCCGTCGACGAGCGCGACGCCTACGCCAACCTGCTCATGCCGCGCCTGCTGCGCGATCGCCGGCTGAAGGGCAGGGACGCCGCCCTGGCCACCGAACTGGCCTACGGCACCCTGCGCGGCCTCGGCAGCTACGACGCGATCATCGCGATGTGCGGCGACCGCGAGCCCGACCCCGCCGTGCGCGACGCCCTGCGCCTGGGCGCCCACCAGCTGCTCAAGATGCGCGTCCCGCCGCACGCCGCCGTCGGCACCACCGTCGACCTGGTACGGCTGCGCATCGGCACCGGCGCCTCCCGCTTCGCCAACGCCGTCCTCCGCAAGATCGCCTCCAGGACGCTCGACGAGTGGATCACGATCGTCGCGCCGTCCGCCGACACCGACCCGGTCGGCCACCTGGCGATCGCCCACAGCCATCCCCGCTGGGTCGTCAGCGCCTTCCGCGACGCGCTCGGCCACGACGCCGGCGAGACGGCCGACCTGCTGGCCGCCGACAACGCAAGGCCGGTGGTGACGCTCGTGGCCAGGCCGGGGCGCAGTTCGGTCGAGGAGCTCGAGGAGTCCGGCGCCGAACCCGGCCGCTACTCGCCGTACGCGGCCTACCTCCCGGAGGGCGACCCCGGGCAGATCCTCGCGGTGGCCGAGACCCGCGCCGCCGTCCAGGACGAGGCGAGCCAGCTCGTCGCGCTCACGCTGACCAGGGTGCCGCTCGACGGGCCCGACGAGCGGTGGCTGGACATGTGCGCCGGCCCCGGCGGCAAGGCCGGCCTGCTCGACGCGATCGCCACGCACGGCGACCTGGCCGCGGCCAAGAGCGGGCAGGTGCCGTTCGCCTTCCCGGGCGGGGCCCGGATGCTGGCCGCCGACGTGCAGTACCATCGGGCCCGCCTGGTCTGGCAGACCACCCGGCAGGCCGCGGTGATCACCGCGGACGGCGCCGAGCCCGCCTGGCGGCCCGGCTCCTTCGACCGCGTGATGCTCGACGCGCCGTGCACGGGGCTGGGCGCCCTGCGCCGCCGCCCGGAGGCCAGGTGGCGGCGTGACCCCGCGAGCGTGGCCGAGCTGGGCGAGCTGCAACGCCGGCTGCTCGACACCGCCCTCGACTCCCTGCGGCCCGGCGGGGTCGTCGCCTACGTCACCTGCTCGCCGCATCTGGCCGAGACCCAGGTGGTGGTGGCCGACACGCTCAAGCGCAGGGACGACGCCGAACAGCTCGACGCCCGCGCCTTCCTGCCCGGGATCGACGGCCTCGGGCAGGGCCCGCACGCGCAGTTCTGGCCGCACCGCCACGGCACGGACGCCATGTTCCTGGCCCTGCTGCGCAGGCGGTCCTGACCGCTATTGCTTCAGCGAGGCCAGCACCTCCAGGTAGTGCGGGTTGACCATGAGGCCGAGGACGTTGCCGAACGGGTCCACGACCGAGGCCGTGCGGAACCCGGCGTCCCCCCAGCTCACCGCCGGCTGGTACTCCTTGGCGCCCATGGAGACCAGCCGCTCCACCGCCGCGTCGAGGTCGTCGACGTGCCAGTAGACGACCGCGCCGCCCGGCTCCGTCGCGGCGCCCTCGGGGGCGTAGCCGCTCTGGCACAGGCCGAACTCGTGCTGGTAGTCGCCGATGCGGTACTCGACGTAGGCGAGGGCGCCGTCGCGGCCGGGCCGCTCGAAGTACGGCTCGATGCCGAACACCTCGGTGTACCACCGCTTGGCGGCCTCCAGGTCGTCGGCCCAGAAGCAGGTGGTGGTGAGGCCTCGCAGCATGGGTGGCTCCTTCGCGTTCTCGGTTCGGTCCCGGTGAGTGACAGGTCTCATTCTTCTCGTCAAAGTGCTCATCAAATGAGCACTTTGTTTTGCGACACTGAGAACCATGCGAGCTGATCGTCTGGTCGCCGCCCTGCTGCTGATGCAGTCGAGGGGCAGGATCACCGCGGCCGAGCTGGCCGAGGAGCTCGAGGTCTCGGTGGCCACCGCCAGACGCGACCTCGAGGCGCTGTCGGCGGCGGGCATCCCCGTCTATCCCCAGCAGGGCAGGGGCGGCGGCTGGTCGCTGCTCGGCGGCGCCCGCACCGACCTCAGCGGGCTGACCGCGGCCGAGGCCCAGGCGCTGTTCCTGCTGGTCGGCCCGGCCGCCGCCATCGCCCCCGAGGTCAAGTCGGCGCTGCGCAAGCTCGTGCGGGCGCTGCCCCAGACGTTCAGGGCCGAGGCCGAAGCCGCCGCCAGCGCCGTCGCCATCGACCCCGCCAGGTGGGGCGAGCACGGCAGGCGGCGGCCCGAACTGGTCGACCTCCTGCAGCGGGCCACCGTCCAGAGGCTGAAGGTCCGCCTGTCCTACGCCGGCCGGTCCAAGGAGCGCACCGAACGCCTCGTCGACCCGTGGGGCCTGGTCGACAAGGACGAGGTGTGGTACCTGCTGGCCGGCACCGACAAGGGGCAGCGCACCTTCAGGGTCGACAGGATCGCCGAGGCGGTCGTGACGGACCAGCCGTTCGAACGGCCCGCCGGCTTCGACCTCACGCAGGCGTGGGAGCGGGTGGTCGACGAGGTGGAGCGGCACCGCTCCACGCTGTCGGCCACCGTGCTCATCCACGCCCGCCTCGTGCCCGTCCTGCGCGACCACTTCGGACGGCACTGCGAGGTGGAGGCCACCCAGGACGACGGGCGGGCCCGGGTCAGGGTCGCGGCGCCGACCCCGCTGATGATCGCCCAGCAGCTGGCGGGATGGGGGGCGCTCGTCGAGGTCGTGGACGGGCCGGAGGTGCGGGCCGAACTCGCCAGGCTCGGCGCCGAACTGGTCGCGCTGCACGGCACGCCGGCCGCCGGATCGCCGCAGGGCCCGGCGCGGGACACCTGACGGCCTGCCGGCGGCGGGATCGGTCCGGGGAATGGCGGCCGGTGGATCGGTCCGGGGGACGGCGGCCGGTGGGATCGGTCCGGGGGACGGCGGCCGGTGGGATCGGTTCGGGGCACGGCGGCCGGTGGGATCGGTTCGGGGGACGGCGGGTGCGGAGCCGCGGGAAGGGCTTCACTACACTCGGGGCCATCATGGCCGTTCAGATCTCTCCCAGCATCCTGTCCGCTGACTTCGCCCGTCTCGCCGACGAGGCCGCCCGCGTGCCGAACGCCGACTGGCTGCACGTCGACGTCATGGACAACCACTTCGTGCCGAACCTCACCCTCGGCCTGCCGGTCGTCGAGGCGCTCCTCAAGGCCACCTCGACGCCGATCGACTGCCATCTGATGATCACCGACCCTGATCGGTGGGCACCCGGCTACGCGGAGGCGGGCGCGGGCAGCGTGACCATCCACGCCGAGGCGGCCAAGGCCCCCGTGCGCACGCTGCGCCAGATCCGCGCCGCGGGAGCCAGAGCGGGCTTCGCGCTCAACCCGGCGACGGCCGTCGAGCCGTACGAGGACCTGCTCGGCGAGATCGACATGCTGCTGCTGATGACGGTGGAGCCCGGGTTCGGCGGGCAGAAGTTCCTCGACGTGGTGCTGCCGAAGATCCGCCGGGCGCGGTCGCTGATCGCCAGGCACGGGGGTCAGATCTGGCTCCAGGTCGACGGCGGGGTGGCGGCCGACACGATCGAGCGGTGCGCCGAGGCCGGGGCCGACGTGTTCGTGGCGGGCAGCGCGGTGTACGGCGCCGCCGACCCGGCCGCGGCGATCGACAAGCTCAGAGACCTGGCCAGCCCGTACGCGGACTGACACCCAGGCTGCCACGCGCCTCCTCGCCCCCACCCCACCCGGCTTGCAGCCTGGTCTGCCCCGCAGCGGGCATCCGGTCTGCCGGGTGGCGGAAACGGCGGGCTTGCGCGGCGTCCGCGGGTGGGGACCACTGTGCCGCGCGGCATGCCTGGGCGGCCCGGTTTGCCGCCGTCTGCCCTGGGTGGCCGGGTCTGCAGCCCCCGGTCTGCCGTGGGGTGGCCGGGTTTGCGGACCGCCCCGACCTGCCCTGCGCGGCCGGGTTCGCAGCGCCACCGCGTGGATGCCCGGCCGACCGCATGATCCGCGGTGTCCCGGCGGATCGGTGCGGTGGTCCCGGCGGGGCGGGACGACCCGGGTGGCGTCCGCGATGCGTGGTGACCGATCAGGGCCGTGGATTAGCGCCGCGCGGAACATAGGTTCATCGCCTCCCGGGTAATTGAACACTTATGGAGGATCACGGGCTGTTCGGGCCGCAATCGGTGACATGGCGGGTGATGGGGGAGCCCATCCTGTTGGTGGGCGGCTTCCGCGCCCTGCTCATGCAGGGCCTGCACCCCAGGGCGATGCGCGGCGTGCTGCAGAACTCCGCGCTCATGGATCCGGCCGAGTCGTGGTCGCGTTTCCAGCGCACGACCGAGTTCGTGAGGGTCCGGACGTACGGCACGCGCGCCGAGGTCGAGCGGGCCGGCGCCAGGGTCAGGAGGATCCACGCCACCCTGACGGCCCTCGACTACGACACCGGGGAGCGCTTCCGCCTCGACGATCCCGAGGCGCTGCGCTGGGTGCACGTCGGCGAGGTCGACTCCTACCTGACGGTGGCCCGCAGGGCGGGGGTGCGGCTGACCGACGACGAGGCCGACGCGTTCGTGGCGGAATGGCGGGCGGCGGCCGAGGTGGTCGGCCTGTCACCGGCGGACGTGCCAGGCTCGGTGGGCGAACTGCAGGACTACATCCGCGCGGCCCGGCCGGGGCTGCGGTTCGTGCCCGAGGCGGCGCATCCGCTGCGGCTGTCGTTCAACGCGCCGCTGCCGTTGCGCCTGACGCCGCTGAAGCCGATGCTGCCGGCGCTGACGCTGCTGGCGTTCGCGACGCTGCCGCGGTGGGCCCGCCGGCTGTACGGGCTGCCCGCGACGCCGGTGGGGGACCTGTGGGCGACCGCGTCGCTGCGGGCGCTGCACACGGGGCTCGGGTTCGTGCCGGCCCAGGTCCGCTACGCCCCGGCAGCCCGCCGCGCCCGCCGCCTCATGGCGGCCTGACCTCCCCACCCCCTGCACGGCACGCCGGGTCACGCGCCTCCGCCCGGCACGTGGACCCGTCCTCCGAAGGGACGCTCCTCGTGCGGCGATGGCCGACCTCCCAACGGCGCCCCCATACCCGACCCTCACCGGACCCGCACCCGCCTGGGCCCGCATCCGCCTGGACTCGTGCTCGCCTGGACCCGCACTCGCCTGGACTCGTGCCCGCCTGGGCCCGCACCCGCATGGCACCCGCACCCGCCGGCCTCGTCCCTGGCCCTGGACCCGACCAGGCACGCCCCGACTTCCGACGAGTTTTTCCCGGAGTGGTGGATGACCTGCGATGATGTAATTGACCAAGCGTTTGTTAGGGTTTGTTGGCGGGGGCGGTCGCGCCGGGCTTTTCGGACATGGCACACTGGGGGAGAACAGAGCTAGCGTGCTCCGGGGTCGGTGAAAGTCCGAACCGGCGGTGACAGTCCGCGACCCGGCCGATGCCATCGGCCGGTTGACTCGGTGAAATTCCGGGACCGACGGTGAAAGTCCGGATGGGAGGAAGCGCGCGGGTGTCCGGTGTTCGCCGGGCGCCTCTGTGGTGCGTGCGTCGCACCCTGACATCCCCCGGGGCCCGCCGTAGCTGAGAGCTACTGGCGAGTAGGAGGTCCGGGGGTGGACGAACCCGCCCAGTCAAGGCCGGGCATTGCCGTACCCACCAAGCGCGTGGACGAGACCGACGCCCTGCACATGGCCAGGGCCGTGCGGCTGGCCGCGCTCGGTCGCGGCACCACGAGCCCCAACCCCGTGGTCGGGTGCGTCATCGTCGACGCGTCGGGAGCGCACGCGGGAGAGGGTTTCCACGCCTACGCGGGCGGACCGCACGCGGAGGTGGTGGCGCTGAGCGAGGCGGGCGAGCGCGCCAGGGGCGGCACCGCCTACGTGACGCTCGAGCCCTGCGCCCACACCGGTCGCACGGGACCGTGCTCCGAAGCGCTGCTGAAGGCGGGCGTCGCCAGGGTGGTGATCGCCGTGCCCGACCCCAACCCGACGGCCGCGGGAGGCGCCGCCCAGTTGCGCGCCCACGGGCTGCAGGTGGAGATCGGGCTGCTCGCAGAGGAGGCCGAGCGCGGCAACGCCGAGTGGCTGACCTTCATCCGGCGCGGCCGGCCCCATGTGACGTGGAAGTTCGCCGCCACGCTGGACGGCAGATCGGCGGCCGAGGACGGCACCAGCCAGTGGATCACCTCGCCCGAGGCGCGGGCGGACGTCCACCGGCTGCGCGCCGAGTCCGACGCGATCGTCGCGGGGATCGGCACCGTTCTGGCCGACGACCCCAGGCTCACGGCCCGCCCGCCCGCGTCCGGCCCGGTCGGGGCATCCCCGACGGCCGCCGCGCCATCGTCGGCCGCACCCGGTCTCGCGGCCGGGTCTGATCCCGGGGCCGGGTCTGGTTCTGCGGCCGGGGGCGGTCCGGCCGTTGTGTCGGGGCCGGTGGATCCGGCGTCACGTCCGGCTGTCCGGGGGCTGGGGCCGGCGGGTGGCGGCGGGCCGTACCGGCAGCCGCTGCGGGTGGTCGTCGACACCGGCGGGCGCACCCCCGTGACCGCCAGGGTCCTGTCGGACGAGGCCCCCACGCTCGTCGTCGTCGCCGACGACGCCGAGACCGACCTGTCCGCCCCCGTGGTTCGCCTGCCGCGGTCGCCGGCCGGCGGGCTGGACCTGCACGCCCTGCTGGCCGAGCTGGCCCGCAGGGGGGTCGTCAGCGTGTTCCTGGAAGGCGGCGCGACCCTCGCCGGTTCTTTCATGAGGGAAGGGCTGATCGATCGCGTCGTCGCCTATCTGGCGCCCGCGCTGCTCGGGTCGGGCGGCGCCGCGCTCGGACAGGCGGGGGTGCGGACGATCGCCGACACCCACCGGTTGGTCTTCGAAGAAGTAACCCCCATCGGGACGGACCTGCGGATCACCGCCCGTCCCGTGACCGAGGAGAGCTGATGTTCACCGGAATCGTGGAAGAACTGGGCGAGATCGTCGCCGTCGAACCCCTGGGCGACGCGGCGAGGCTGGCGGTGCGCGGCAAGCTCGTCACCTCCGACGCCAAGCACGGCGACTCGATCGCCGTCAACGGCGTGTGCCTGACGGTCGTCGACGTCGAGGACGAGGTGTTCACCGTCGACGTGATGCGGGAGACGCTCATCAGGAGCTCGCTCAAGAGCGTCGAGAGCGGCGCGCGGGTCAACCTGGAGCGGGCCGTACGGGCCGATCAGCGGCTGGGTGGGCACATCGTGCAGGGCCACGTCGACGGCACCGGCGTCCTGCTGTCGCGCGAGCCGGGCGAGCGGTGGGACGACGTGCGCTTCTCGCTGCCGGCGGAGCTGAACCGCTACGTGGCCGAGAAGGGCTCGATCGCCGTGGACGGCATCAGCCTGACCGTCACCACCGTCGACGAGGAGAGCTTCGGCGTCAGCCTCATCCCGACCACGCTGGAGCTGACGACCCTGGGCGGCAGGGGCGTCGGCGACGTGGTCAACCTCGAGGTGGACGTGATCGCCAAGTACGTGGAGAAGCTGGTGGTGGCCAAGTGAGCGGCGACTTCACCGTCTTCGGCACGCCCGTCTACTGGACCGACCTGATCGGCAACGCCGCCGCGCTGGCGACGGTCGTGCTGGCCATGCGCAGGTCGGTGTGGACGTGGCCGGTGCAGCTGACCGGCGCGGTGCTGCTGTTCATCGCCTCGGTCAACGCCCACATCACCGGCAACGCGCTCAAGCAGGTGCTGTTCGGCGCGCTGGCCGTCTACGGCTGGTACAAGTGGACCAAGGTCAGGCGCGACGACGGCGGTCTGGCCGTCAGGCCCGCCACGCTGAAGGAGCGTTCGGCGCTCATCGGCACGATGGTGGTCGGCACGGTCGCGGTCGCGCTGCTGTTCACCTGGCTCAACGCGATGGGCTTGGAGATCTCGTGGGCGCCGTGGCCCGACGCCTACATCTTCGTCGGCTCGGCGGTCGCCACGTTCGCGCAGGGCAGGGCGCTGATCGACTTCTGGTGGATCTGGGTGCTGGTCGACCTGGTCGGCGTGCCGCTGGCGTTCACGTCGGGCCTGGTGGTCTCCGGCGTGGTCTACGGCGTCTTCCTCGTGCTGGTCCTGCTCGGCTTCCGCACCTGGCTGAAGCAGTACAGGACGGCGCGGACGGCGGTGCCGGCATGAGCATCGTCTTCGACTCGGTCGAACGCGCCATCCACGACATCCGCGAGGGCAGGCCCGTCGTCGTGGTCGACGACGAGAACCGCGAGAACGAGGGCGACATCATCTTCGCCGCCGCCAAGGCCACGCCCGAGCTGCTGACCTTCACCATCCGCCATACCAGCGGCGTCATCTGCGTGCCGATGGAGGGCAAGGAGCTCGACCGGCTCGGCCTGCCGCTCATGGTGGTCCAGAACAGGGAGCGGATGCGGACCGCCTACACCATCAGCGTCGACGCCCGCGACGGGATCACCACCGGTATCTCGGCGGCCGACCGGGCCAGGACCATCCGCACCCTGGCCGACTCCGCCACCGAGCCCCAGGAGCTGGTACGGCCCGGCCACATCTTCCCGCTGCGCTACCACGAGGGCGGCGTCCTGGTCAGGAGGGGCCACACGGAGGCCGCCGTCGACCTGGCCCGCATGGCGGGGCTCAGCGCGGCCGGTGTGCTGGCCGAGATCGTCAACGACGACGGCACCATGGCCAGGCTCCCCGAGCTGCGCGCCTTCGCCGACGAGCACGACCTCGCGCTCATCTCCATCGAGCAGCTCGTGGACCACCGCCGGCGCACCGAGAGCATGGTGACCAGGGTCGCCGAGACCAGGCTGCCCAACGTCCACGGCGAGTGGCGCGCCTACGGCTACGCCAGCGCGCTCGACGGCGGCGAGCACGTCGCCCTGGTGCTCGGCGAGCTGGGCGACGGCGAGAACGTCCTGGTGCGCGCCCACTCCGAGTGCCTGACCGGCGACGTGTTCGGCTCGCTGCGCTGCGACTGCGGCGTGCAGCTCGACCGCGCGATGGCGGCCATCGCCAAGGAGGGCCGCGGCGTCGTCGTCTACCTGCGCGGGCACGAGGGCAGGGGCATCGGCCTGCTGGCCAAGCTCAAGGCCTACAGCCTGCAGGACAGCGGCAGCGACACCGTCGACGCCAACCTGGAGCTGGGCCTGCCCGTCGACGCGAGAGAGTTCTCCAACGCCGGGCAGATGCTGGCCGACCTCGGCGTCAAGTCGGTCAGGCTGCTCACCAACAATCCGGCCAAGCTGCGCGGCATGGACGGCTACGGCATCAAGGTGCTGGGCCGCGAGCCGATGCCGGTGGCGGCGAACCCGTACAACGAGGCGTACCTGACGGCCAAGCGAGAGCGATTGGGGCACGAGCTGTGAGTGGAGAGGGCAGGCCGGCCGCGGCGCCGGTCGACGCGGAAGGGCTGAGCGTCGGCATCGTGGCGGCCAGCTGGCACGGGAAGATCACCGACCAGCTGGTGGCGCGGGCCGTCCAGGCGGCCCAGGACAGCGGCGCGAACGCCACGGTGGTGCGCGTCGCCGGATCGCTCGAGATCCCGGTCGTGGTCCAGGCCATGGCCAGGAGGCATGACGCGGTGGTGGCGCTCGGCGCGGTGATCCGCGGGGAGACCGCCCACTTCGACTACGTCTGCGACTCGGTCACCGCCGGTCTGACCAGGATCTCGCTCGACGAGGAGACGCCCGTCGGCAACGGCGTCCTCACCTGCGACACCCTCGACCAGGCGCTGGCCAGGAGCGGGCTGCCCGACAGCGTCGAGGACAAGGGCTACGAGTCCACGGTCGCGGCGCTGGAGACGGCGCTGGTGCTGCGCCGGCTGCGGTAGTTTTCCTTGGTCACCACAACCCCTGCCACCCAGCGAGAGCCGAGATGCCTGAGCCTGTCAGTCCCCCGCCCCTGCCCCTCACCTGGCGGCCGGTCAGGGCGAGATTCGTGGCGTACGGCTTCGCGGCTCTCGTCGTGGTCGGCGCGGTCGTGATGGCCGTCCTCATCGCGGAGCCGTTCCAGCTCCCCGACAAGATCGCGATCGTGGCCTTCGGCTGCGCCGTCGCCTGGGTGCTGCACCGGCTCGGCCGGGTCAGGGTCGAGGCGGACGAGGAGGGCATCACCCTGGTCAACGCGCTGCGCACGCACCGCTACACCTGGCCGGAGGTGCTCGACGTCACCCTGCTCGAGGGCGACCCGTGGCCGAAGATCGACTTCTCGGACGGCATGACGGTGGGCGCGATGGGCATCCAGGGCAGCGAGAAGGCCCGCGCCCGCCGCGCCACCGCCGAACTGGCCGCGCTCATCAGGGCCAAGGGCGAGGCCCGGGAGTAGGCGCCGCTCGGCGGCCAGGGTCGCGCGGGAGTAAGCGCCGGCCCAGGGACAGCCCGCTCGCCGGTCAGGACCGCGCGGGGTAGGCGCCGGCCCAGGGATAGCCCGCTCGGCGGCCAGAACCGCGCGGGGTAGGCGTCAGTCCAGGGCCCAGGCCCGCTCGGCGGCCAGGACCGCGCGGGGGTAGGCGTCAGTCCAGGGCCCAGGCCCGCTCGGCGGCCAGGACCCTGGCGACCTCGGCGGGGAGCGCGTCGCGGACCTCGACGACGCCGTTCTCCTCGCGCAGCACGGTCACGATGCCGGTCACCAGCTGCCGCCTGCGCAGCGCGTCCAGCGCCCGCACCTCTCGCTCGGCGGTCAGCGTCTCGGGCGCCGGGTGCCGCTCGGGCTCGGATCCCGGCGCGGCCTGCCCGTGCTCGGCGAGAGCCACCGGCTCGTGCGCCGCGGGACCGGCGGCGTAGGAGGTTGCCTGCCGCTCGGGTGACGCGGGACCGGCGGCGAAAGGGGTCATCTGCGGATCAGGTGACGCGGGACCGGCGGCGTAGGGGGCTGGCTGTGGCTCGGGCGACGCGGCGACGGCGGCGTACGGCGTCGCCTCGCGCTCCGGCGACGGAAGGTCGGCGGCGAGCGGAACGGCCGGGACCGGGTCGGCGGCGGGGGAGGCGATCGGGCGCCACTGCCACAGCCGGTAGCTCAGGCCGGGATGCGGCCGCTCGACCAGCTCGCCGAACGACAGCTGGATGGTCGGCAGGCCGTCCGGGTTCAGCCGCCTGGCCATCGCCACCGAACTGCGCAGCTCGTTGAGGTACCGGCTGCGGTTGCCCTCGTCGGTGTCGAGCAGCCAGGTCGGCGGGCGCGTCATCAGCCGCTGCCGCAGGTCGCCGAGCAGTTCGGCCAGCCTCACCTCGTGCTCGTGGTCCAGCGGCCACTCCTCCTCCGCCTTCGGCGGGGCGGGCGGCAGGGGCGCCTCGGCCGAGCCGAGCACCCTGGTCGAGACCCAGTCGTGCAGCGAGGACCTGGCCTCGACCGTCTCCACCGGCTTGGCGTCGCCGTCCAGGCCGTCGGGACGCAGGTGGAGCGCGGGGTCGAAGACGTCCCTGATCGGCCAGAAGCGCAGCAGCCGCTCGGCGTTGTGGGCGTACAGGTGCAGGCCGTACTCGAAGAAGGCCGGGCCGATCAGCACGCTGCGCCCCGAGCCGGCGAACATGTACGGCGTGACGGCCACGACCCCCGTCTCCGCCACGCAGCGGGCGTCGGCCACGAGCTTGCCGTGCCCCTCCCACGGTGGCGGCGGGCCGTCCCAGACCTCCACCCTGACGCGGCTGTGCTCGGCACTCGCGTAGAGGTAGATCTGACGGTCGAGTTCGGCCATGTGAACCCGGGTGTCGACGCCCTGGAGCCCGCTCACGCCGCGCAGCATGAACTGCCCGTAGGTGAGGGGGACCTCGTCGTCCAAGGTGTCCAGCAGGTGGGCCATGCGCGTACTCCGGATTTCACAGTGGGGATCGGATGAATGTACCGGAATTCAGGGAGTTTGGCCTGACCGGGGCCCCTGTTGGAACATTTCTGGAACATGAGAAGACGGGGCGGCCCCGGTGCGGGGCGCCCCGTCTTCCGCTGTGGACGGGTGTGTGGAGAGGGCGGGTCAGGCGATGGCGGGCTCGCCGGAGGCGCGCGGCGTGCTCGCCGGAGCCGACTCGAGCGGCTGCGGGGGCGCGTTGAGCACCGCCTCGTCGAGGCGGCCCTCGCCGCGCGCCACCAGGACCGGCACCACGATCTGTCCCGCGACGTTGGTCGCCGTGCGGATCATGTCGAGGATCGGGTCGATGGCCAGCAGCAGGCCGACGCCCTCCAGCGGCAGGCCCAGCGTGCTCAGCGTCAGCGTCAGCATGACGATCGCGCCGGTCAGGCCGGCCGTCGCGGCCGAGCCGACCACGGAGACGAACGCGATGAGCAGGTACTCACCGATGCCCAGCGGGACGTTGAAGACCTGCGCCACGAAGATCGCGGCCAGCGCCGGGTAGATCGAGGCGCAGCCGTCCATCTTGGTGGTCGCGCCGAACGGCACCGCGAAGGAGGCGTAGTCGCGGTCGACGCCCAGGCGCTCGATCGTGACCTTCTGCGTCAGCGGCAGCGTGCCGACCGAGGAACGGGAGACGAAGGCCAGCTCGATCGCGGGCCACGCGTTGCGGAAGAAGGTGATCGGGTTGACCTTGCCGACGACGGCGAGCAGGGTCGGGTAGACGGCCAGCAGGACGATGAAGCAGCCGACGTAGACGCCGAGGCTGAACTTGGCCAGCGGCGCGAGCAGGTCCCACCCGTAGGTGGCGACCGACTTGCCGATCAGGCCCGCGGTGCCGATGGGCGCCAGGCGGATGACCCACCACAGCGCCTTCTGGACCAGCTCCAGGACCGAGCGGCTGAAGGCGAGGAACGGCTCGGCCTTCTCCCCGACCGCCATGGCCGCCGCGCCGAGGACGATCCCCAGGAAGACGATCTGGAGGACGTTGAGCTCGGTGAACGCCGTGACGATGTTCGTCGGGATGATGCCGGTGAGGAAGTCGACCCAGGTGCCGACGCTCTCGGGGGCCTTGGCGCCGGCGGTGCTCAGGGTGACGCCCTGGCCGGGGTTGAGGATCAGGCCCAGGCCGATGCCGACGATGACGGCGATCAGCGCGGTGGTGAGGAACCAGAACAGCGTCTTGCCCGCCAGCCTGGCCGCGCCGTTGACGTTGCGCAGGTTGGCGACGCTGACCACCACCGCGGTGAACACCAGCGGCGGCACGGCCAGCTTGAGCAGCTGGACGAAGATCTTTCCGACTTCGGTGAGGGTGTTGGCCAGCCAGGCCAGGTCCCAGACGCGGGCGGCGAAGCCGAGGGCCACGCCGACGACCAGACCCAGCAGCAACTGCAGGGAGAACGAGAATCTCTTCACGATGAGGAAGGCTCCGAAAGACGGCATGCCGAAATGGCGGCACGCGGAAGGGGGGTGGGTGAGGGGGTCGGGCGATCGAGCGCTCGTCAGAGCGCGATCAGCGACAGAGGGAGCCGGTCAGACGACAGAGATCGATGTGCAGCCGCTCAACGAGCCACACATACAGGACAGAAAACCTCACGAGATCAGTAAACCGTAATGAATCGGACAGTATTCCGACTGTAGAAGTGATCTACCTCACAATGCAACCCCTTGTGAGGGGAGGAGTTGATACCAGGCTCGCGCGTGTCAGGCGGCCTCCCGCAGGCCGGCAGCGCGCCAGGGACATGGCAGATCCGCCCGACGGCAGGAGCCGGGGCGCCCTTGCTTGTCGCGGGCGCGCTCAGCCGGCCGTGGCGGTGGTGATCTGGACGGACAGCTCGTTGGTGGCCGTGTAGGCGGCACGGGCGAACGCGTCTCCGACGAGGTGCCGGGGGTAGAGGTCCACCGCCCTCCGGTCGGCGATGTCGTCGCAGAAACGGCCCAGCCGGATGGGACCGCCCCGTTCCGCCGGGCACAGGTACAGATCCCACGTCTCCTGCTCCTCCCGCCGCGCCGCCACCAGCCGCTCGTACGGCACCGAGCAGGTGAACCGGCCGTCGAGGTAACTCTGGGCGGGCAGGACCAGCTCTCCTTGGGCCGCCTCGCCCGGGCCCCGCGCCGTACCGCGGCGCAGGGCGAGCAGGGTCAGCGGGCCCTGCGGCAGGTTCACCAGCAGCCCGTGGACGGTGAGCCTGGTGGGGGCGGACAGCAGGTCCGTGACCTCGGCGTGCGTCGTCCGGACGTGGACGGCGATCGACAGCTCGCCCTTCTCGGTGGCGTAGGGCGTCCACGTCTCCAGCGGCCGGTGCCGGTCGGGCAGGGCGTTGACCAGCACGCGCGTGTCGCACAGGCCCGCGACGAGGCGCCGCAGCCGCTGGCCGGGCCGGGAGAGGTAGGCATCCCAGCGGCCCTCGGCGAGGCGGTTGCCGGCGCGCTCGAGACAGGTCTGTCCCGCGGCGTCCAGCGGCAGTGTGATCGCGCTCGTCGAGCCGCGCCGGCGCAGCCGCACCGACCAGTTCGCGGCGTTCCTGGGCGGCAGGCAGCCGTCGGCGAGGCGGATCGTCAGGCCGCCGTCCGCGTGCGCCAGGCAGTGGACGACGATGGGCTCGTCCGTCCCGCGTGACCGCCCCGCCCCGCCTGACGAGAGCGCCGGCGCGCCGAGCCTCGCCAGCCACCGCCTACCCCGCGACGGCAGCGACCGGGCGCGCGTGAGGATGCCCGTCCCACCCGGCTGGGTCCGCGGCCCGCCGCGTGGCGGTCGCACGTGCTCGGCGAACAGCCGCTCGTAGCGCAGGGCCACCTCGGCGGGATCGAACCTGCGCGCGCTGCTCAGCGCCGCCGCCCCCATCGCGCGGCGCAACGGCTCGTCGTCGATGAGCCGCAGCAGCGCGTCGGCCATCGCCGAGGGCGCCGCCTCGCGCACCAGCAGCCCGTCGACGCCGTCCTCGATGATCTCGCCGGGACCGAACGGGCAGTCGACGCTGACGACCGGAACCCCGCACCGCATGGCCTCGACGATGGTCATGCCGAACGACTCCAGCTTCGACGACACCGCCGCGATCGAGCCCTTCGCCCACTCGGTCTCGATGGGGGAGCGCGCGCCCATGAGGAGGGCACGGCCGTTGAGCCCGAGATCGTCGATCAGCTCCTGGAGCGGCTCGGCCTCCGTGCCCTTGCCGTACAGGCGCAGGCTCCACTCGGGCCGCTGCGCGGCCACCTTGGCGAAGGACTCGATCAGCAGCTCGTACCGCTTGACCGGGGTCAGCCGCCCGGCCGCGACGATCACCTTGGTGTCGAGCGTGGCCGGCTCGATCCCCGGATCGGGGACCCCGTTGGGTATCGACACCACGCTCGTCCGCGTCAGGGGCATCTTGGCCCGGTAGACGGCCGCGTCGCCCTCCGACATGGTCACCAGCACGTCGAGCGCCGCACAGTGCTCGCGCAGCTCGGCGAGCGTTTCGGGGCTCTGCCCGTCGTGGATCAGGTGTTCCTGGCCGACCTTCAGGTAGCGGTCGGTGCCGTAGCGGGCCAGGTAGGCGATCAGGCCGGGACGGGTCGCGACGACCACGTCGGCGTCGCAGGCGGCCAGGTAGGCCGCCATGCGCTCGTCGGTCAGCAGCGAGCAGCGCGCGTAGCCCTTGGCCTCACCCTTGGTGTAGCCGGCCGACGGCTGCGCGTGGCGCGGGTCCGCGCCCGCGAAGGCAGGCGAGTCGGCGCGCAGGTCCACCAGGTCGCGGACGGCGACGCGGCGGTCGAGGGCGAACGCCGGGTCGCCGGCGGTCCGCAGCAGGCTGACGATCTCGACCTGGTGTCGTTCGGCCAGCGCTCCGGCGAGGTTGACGGTGGACCGGATGGTCCCGCCGATTCCGTACAGGTTCTGGATCAGAAAGACGATCTTCATCGGTCTCCCATCGCCGCTGAGCTGCCGCCGGAGGACTGTCCCCGGTGCGACGGCTCGCCCATCGTGCCCGCCTCGGCCGGTTCCGCCGCGCAGGCCGGGCAAGGTATGACGCGGCCTTGGCGAGGGCTTGACACCCTGATGCGCGCGGCATGCCGATCTGGGGCCTCCGGCAAGGACGTCCCCGCACATCGGAAAGTCGGCGGGGCGGCGTCCTCAGGGGCGGGACGATCGGGCGGTCACCGGGAGTGTGCGCGGCGGGCGGGGGCCGCCGCGCGAGGGAGGGGCCGCGCCGTGAAGAGAGCCGTGACCGCGCTGGTGTGCTGCGGGAGCCTGCTGGCGGGCCCGGTCGCCGGACCGGCCACCGCCACGAGCGGCCCTGTCACGAGCGGCCCCGTCACGAGCGGCACCGTGGCGCGCGGCGCCACGGCGTGCTCCCGTACCACGCTGGTCTCGGTCGCGCACCAGGACGACGACCTGCTGTTCGTCAATCCCGCCATCGCCGGCGACCACGACGCGGGCGCCTGCCTGCGGGTGGTGTACCTGACGGCGGGGGACGACGGGCGCGTGGACGACTACGTGCGCAGCAGGGAGGACGGCGTGCGCGCGGCCTACGCCGTCATGGCGGGCGCGGCCGACGCCTGGCGGCGCTCCGACCTGCGCGTGGGCGGGCGCTCCATCCGTGCCTTCACCCTGGACCGCCCGCCTGCCGGTCGCGGTGAGATCCAGCTGCTGTTCCTCGGCCTGCCCGACGGCCACCCCCGGGGGCGGGGAAGCGCGAGCCAGGGACGGCAGAGCCTGCTCAAGCTGTTCCGCGGCGACATCGACCGCATCTCCACGGTCGACGGCACCGCCCGCTACGACGCGGCGGCGCTGGTCGCGACCCTGCGCCGGCTGATCGAGCGCTTCCGGCCGGACACGATCCGCACGCTCGACCACCACAGCACCCGGCTCGGGTTCAGCCTCACCGAGCCGGTGGACCACAGCGACCACGCGGTGACCGCGCGCTACACGCTGCTGGCCGCCCGGCAGGCCATGGCCGCCACGCCCGGCCTGCGGCCCGCCGTCGTCTTCTACCGCGCCTACGGCATCTCGGCGCTGCCCCCCAACCTCACCGCCGCCGAGCAGGCCCGCAAGAGCGCGGTCTTCGCCGCCTACGCCAGGCACGTGTACTGCAGGCCGGGCGTCTGCCCCGCCCCGCCCGCCACGCTGGCGGCCGGCGACCGCGACTGGGTCGCCCGGCAGTACCGGCGGGAGGCCCCGGTCCCCGCGCCGGGCGCGATCGTCTCGTGGATGGGCACCACCAGCACCCCCAACGACGACACGGCCACCGCTCGCTGCCTGGAGGTGGGGCCGGGGCGCGGTGCCGTACGGACGCATGCCTGCGCGGGGAGCCCCGCCCAGGGGTGGTACGTGCTGGGCGCGAGCCTGCGCAGCGCCCTGACCGGGCGCTGCCTGTCGGCGGGCCGGGTGCCGGTCATGGACGACTGCGACGGCGGACGGGACCAGCGCTGGAACCTCTCGCCGACCGGCCGGATCGGCACGGCGGCGGGCTGCCTGCACCAGGACGACCTGCTGGCCCGCCACGCCCGGCTGCGGGTCGTCCCCTGCGACGGCAGGCGACCCGAGCAGCGCTGGTCCCACGGGGAGCTGGAGGCTAGATGATTGATTCCAAGGGCTGAGGATTCCGAGTCTGGCTGCGAACATGCAGCGAGGGTGTCCAAGATCCGTGTGTGACGACAGAACTGAACACCCTCGCCACCGCACTGTACGTGAAGATCGACGATCAACTGATCGCTTTCCCGGACCTCGCCCCCGAACGCCCCCAGATCGGTATCCAGCCCATCCTGAGCGACGCCGAACTGGTGACACTGGCGGTGATGTCGGCGCTGCTCGGCTTCACCTCCGAGCGGCGCTGGCTGCGCTACGCCCGCGCTCACCTGACCGGGATGTTCCCCTACCTACC